>CAZIXJ010000078.1:7441-9170 GCA_964542835.1 uncultured Hyphomicrobiales bacterium | reverse complement strand
GTTTAAATTTGTTATTTTTACAAAGTGTTACTTCTTAGACTTTATCTTTTTTTCGGCCTTATAAAAATTACCGTTAAGAAATTTTAATTTGCAGGCGTTAAAGATTTTATACTGTTTGATCCCGACGAGTCGGGAGAGTTTATAAAATCTACATGTTAGGCGAAGTCCCGAAACATCGGGATGAAGACTGAGCCTGCAAATTAAAATTTTAGGTGATTTTTATACAGCCTTGATTTTTTTGTTACTTTTTTTATCAAGAAAAAAAGTAATGTAAAAAACAACAGTTTAAGGGAAATTCAATACATCAATTCAGATAATAACATCTTGAGAATGAGTCAATTACCAATAAACTCAAAAAACTTTTGTAATTATTTAAATTCAGGGTTGTTTTTTATATTTTCTTGAATAGGACAACAGGAATTGTCCTCTACATTTTTTCACAACGGAACTTTTGGGACAGCCTCGATATTATCTAAAATAACCAAAACAGCAGACTTCAAACTTCTTCAGAGACACAGCCTCAGACAACTTATATTGTACCTTTTTATAATAAATCCAAAAGAGCAGTCGTAATGTCACCTGCCTGCAAAATTACAGACAATTTGAAAATTGGTGTCCTATAAAAATTCCGAAGGGATGATATTATAATAGCCATGGATGTGAACCCATGGACCGAAACCACAACAGAAACTAACACTGAAGGCGTGAAAGAGTATTTTCCCGGATCACCCAAACTCAAAATTTCCGATATAACAAATCATAATACTTTGTGACAATCTCATATAAAGTTTTCAGCGCCCTTTCCATATCTTTAATTGTACATGCCTGGTCAAATTCGCGACGGTCCAGATGGGCGATCTTGCGATCCACATACAGGCCCACCTGCTGCTCGATCTCACTGAGTTTATCAATATCCGATTCTATCATTTCCTGTGTTAATTCCGGAATGTCTATTTTGTCAGCAGCATAGTGGAGTTGTCGTAACAGCTTCATCAGTGAAATTTCATCTTTCTGAGTGCCAATCTGCCTACGCACACTTATCGCTGTCTGAATAAAATAACACTCATCAACAAATTCCAGAAACTCCTGCTGTAAATCTTTTTCCGGATAATGATTATAAATTTCATGGTATTTGAGTTGCTTCTCAAGGTCCTTTTGAATGATCTCAATCCATTCCTGCCATTTTTTTCGTTCAGTCTTCATTGTTTGCATATATTCTTGTCCTTTACCTATTTTGTTTATCAGTATATTCGAAATTTATGACTTATTCAACAACCATTATAGTTGTATTATTCGTACTGTTTTATTAGGTTAAAAAAAGTTTTAACGGTAGGCAATAGGTCGGCTAAAAATAAACAGGAAATTATAAAATCAAGAAGCATATAAAATATTTATACAATTTAAACCGAGAGCATCGAGAGAGGTTTAGCATGATCTATAAAATAGCAATCCGGTCATTACTTAGTATATTGTTAATCTGGACAATAGCTTTCCCGAAAGCGCATACAAACCACTCAACCATATCACAGGGTGATACAGAACTTGATAAAAGAACACTCCTAAATGCTTCTAATTGGGGATACTGGATGTATGCAGGTGGAAGATCCGCACAGCAGTCCAATGGAAATTCAGGCGGTATTTATCCAAGAGGTACAGCAGGGGTGATTTACCAGGACGGATTGATGTGGGGTGGAAAGTATGGCGGTGATAAGAATGACATTCGTGTTGG
>CAZIXJ010000078.1:925-7341 GCA_964542835.1 uncultured Hyphomicrobiales bacterium | reverse complement strand
CCTATGCCAATGATAAAGCCAAATACGGCCAGATTATTTTTAAAAAATATAAAATCTTCAACAAATCCGGTGTCGACATTACAGACATGTACCTGGCCCAATGGAGCGACCCGGACATTGGATATTATGGGGATGACCTGGTTGGTTGCGATACCCTGCGCAATATGGGATTTGGGTATAATGGCGATGCCAGTGATAACGATTTTTCAGCATGGGGACTTTCACCGGCAGCTGTCGGATATGATCTGTTGCAAGGGCCGTTGGTGGATGGCGTTGCCGGAGAAGACCGCAATAACAATGGGATTGATGATGCCAATGATTACGGACAGCAAAATTTCAAAAAGATTGGCCCCGGAAAGATCAATCTGCCGATGACAGCCTTTGGTTGGTATGGAAACAGAGGTCCACTGGATGGATACGTATTGGGAGAATATGAAAATACTTTGAAGTTTTATAATGTTATGAGAGGTTTTCAACATACCTCCGATATTAACATGCCAATCCCCTGGCGCCTGGGTAACCTGGATTCCGGTGCAGTGATCAATTATCCGGTTGCCGGTGATCCTGTGACGAACATAGGTGATGTCGATGGGCAAAATAATTATGGCGAGCCCGGTGACCGGCGCATGATGCTTAGCAGCGGCCCCTTTGATTTAAAAGCTGGTGAGAGCCAGGAAATTGTCATGGCAATTGTGGGCGGGATCGGGGATGACCATCTTCAATCCATTACAAAATTAAGAGAAAATGACACTGTCGCTCAACTTATGTACGACAATAAATTCAACAATGTACCACACCCTCCGGAACAACCACCGGTTGTTGTGAAACCCTTTGAAGACAAAATATTAATTGACTGGGGAAGTGATCGAACAAACGCTGAATTTCTGGAAACCAAACACTATGGCAATTTTGAGTTCGAAGGCTACAATGTCTACCAGTTTTCCATTGATTCCGGATATGAAATAGAATTCTACAAAATAGCCACTTACGACAAAATCAATGGCATTACCGACCTGATGGATGAGGATTTTCATGAAGACAATTACTACTACCGGATCGCCAATCCTTATTCCTACTCACAGCAATCATTTTATCCTGAAAATGACAATGGCCTGCAGCGATATATGATAATCGACAGAGATTATTTGACAAGAAATGAATTATATGAAGGAAAAACCTATTACTTCGGCGTCACCGCCTATGCTTACAATCCCGAACCGGAACTCACAGATAGCAAGATTTTGATTTCACCCATGACCATTTTCCCGGTAATACCACAGGAAGAAAAACCCGGCATAAACTACAATGCCACACCCGGCCAATTATTGCCAGTCGATGCTGTCGCCGGCAACAATACCGCCGGGATTGAGGTAATGGTGATCGATCCTTCGGTGACCACGGGACATGATTATGAAATTTTCTTTCAAAATAATGATGCCTTGGTATGGAATGTCAGAGATCTGGAGACAAACAAGGTGATCGTGGCTGACCAACCGACCATTTCATCACTGGACGCGGCCAATGACCAACCACTTTTTGACGGACTACAGGTCAAGGTTGCCTCTCCTCAGAACAATTCGCAGATCAGCGAAACTGACCGGTATCAATTCAGCGCACCGGCCGTGGAAGCCGGTGATGAATTTGCAAAAGCAGCCGCCGACAAGATCAATGTTTATCCCAACCCTTATTATGCCCAAAAATATCTCAGCACAGATCGATTCTCCCACTTCGTGACCTTCACCCATCTTCCGGAAAAGGCCGTGGTCAGAATTTTTACATTATCCGGTATATTAGTGAATACCTTGCGCAAAGATGATCCGTCGCAATTTTTGAAATGGCACCTGGTGAATGGCAATGACATGCTGGTAGGCAGCGGCATATACATTGTTCATATCACATTACCGGACCTCAACAAAACCAAAGTTTTAAAGCTCTGTGTGATTCAGAAAGAACAGATTTTAGAATATTTTTAACAGATTGAAGTCTAAACTTGCAGGCAGTTATCGATATAACGAACCTCAGTCATAGAGAATTTCATTTCAACATAAATAAATTATTAATACAAAAGCCCTGACGTATCAGGGCTTTATTTATCGGTGTATAATGATTGCCTCCGGCAGAAAGAGTGGGGTACTTTCAAACGCCGGAGGCTGAAATATCCAGTAGTATCTTAGGCGAACGGCACATGGTGGGCTACCGGATATTTTGAATATTTTTCATGAAAGAATAGGGCTATTCACAAATATGACACGCGAGCCGATACGTTTCCAGTGGAAACTATCGGGATTAACCTGAATATCATACTATCCGTCATATAGCCGGATGTTCCATGAATTTTACAAATTAGTTTTTTATTGTTTCTTTTGTAAACTATTAATTTTATACAATTTGATTAAAGAATTTGAAAATTCATGAATAATCCAGGTTAAAAATTTATAAATCTATTGGCAATTGTCTATGTGATTCAAAAACAGTTATAATTTGTATTTCTTTATCGAATTGTTTATAAACAATTGGATAATTTTTTACAATTAATTCTCTGATATTAGGGTTTGAAATTTCCGGAACTATCCGCCCAATATTAGGAGTGGTTTTTAAATATTCGGCTTGTTCAATTAAATACTCCGGCTGGTTTGCCATTTTGATATTCCAGTTTTAAATTCTCCTACTGGCACAATGTCTTGTGATATATTTATTGTTCTCATTTTATAATCTCCAAATCTGTATTTTGACCTAAATTTAGACGTAAATACAGATCAATTCAAGTTGTATTTAAAAAAACACTTCTGTTAAAATTCAACAGAATTCCTCTTATTCAATAAAAAGCCTTTGCCGGGGTTTCTTTTGCATATTCCACCAAAACGGGCCACATGCCACAAGTTTAGCGGAAGAGGCGTTTAACCATGCAAACGTTAGATGCCTCGTTAGTTGCTTTGTAAACTAATATTCAGCTTAAAATTCAATGCTTTAGCATACTTTTCTAATGTAGATAATCTTATGTCTTCCGCATGATTTTCAATTCTTGAAATTGCCGATTTTTTAGTTTGTAGTCTTTCTGCTAATTGTTTCTATAAAACTCAATTTTCTCATGTTTTTAAGTTAACAAATATGTGAACTTTAGTCAATTTATATTTTGCTATTTTAATACCCCGTATGATTTTTATTTAAAATTTTAATTAATCTGGTCAGGTCAATATAAAATGAAAAATTTGAAACTTGTAACTTTTCCGTAATACCAATATTTTCAATACGATTTAAAGAAGTTAAAAAGACAGAATAATTATAATGAAATCCTAAAAAACTGTAGTTCAAATTTACACCTGTATTTAATCCTAGTTCAGTATTTATTAATAGTGGTGCAGTATCTCCATGAAGATAATCTGATTTTCCTTCTAACTTTTCATTATAACTATCAATACTTATAAATTCTGAATTATTTTTTAGTGGATAGAAAAGTGAAGGACCAATAAAAAATGAAATATTAAATTTATTTTTAGGGAATATATTTTTATGGAATCTGATTGGAATTTCTGCATATCGTATTTTTACATATACATCCATAATAGATGTTGTATTTGAAAGTGTTTTATCGATTCTACAATTAAGGTTCTCCATTCCAATTTCAGATAAATTAATTCCAAAACTCCACATATCAAAAAATTTAGAATCTGTCTCCCTGCTAATTTCAAGTTCATAACTGATAGAGTTATTTGTAAATTCATTAGACCCTAAAATTCCAGAATTATTATTTCCAACCATCATTTTTATTCCACCAAAAGATAAATTATAAAAAATTAGTAGTAAGAATAAAATTAATTTTTGCTTCATTTTTTTCCTCTCCCATTTATTATCATCTAAACAATGCATGAGCGACGCCGAACGCCGAACGCCGAATCGTTATCCGCTAGATGCTTTAGCGCCAAACCACCAAAACGGGCCACATGCCACAAGTTTAGCGCCAGAGCTAAAGGCGTTCGATGCAAATGTTATGTGTTTATTTTTTTATGACTTTGAGATCAGATTAAAAGATTTGATTACCTGGTCTTTTTCAAAAAGTTGATCAGTAATGTATTTGTGAAGAACTGAGTTGATCAATGTTTGATATGGAATTCCTTCGGCATTTGCTTTTTCTTTTATTTTCTCCAAATCATAATTTGATACTCTCAAACTGATTGATCGATTTTTTTTGGCCTTCGCAATAATTTTAGAAACTTTTTCTTTCTTTTGACCTGATATTGGTTTAAGAATATCTATTTCTTTTTCTATTAATTTTTCATCTTCTGTTAAATTATTTATCTTCATTATCTTCTCCATATTTTTTATGAAATTTTCGATTAGGAAATGCAGTTTTTAATATAATTTGATTTTTCTCATTTATTAAAAACGGTACTACCCAAGTATAATTATCAATATTCATAATGAAATTCTGTTGATTTTCTCTTACTGGATTATCAAGAATCTCAATATAATCATCATTTAAAATTTTATCGGCTATTTCGTCAAACGAAATTTTACGATTTAATATCAACCAATCATTTTTATTTTTATCCCAATTTATATTCATACTTTTAATCTATTATTTTCGTATATACATTGTCAATGTTTATTTAGTTCTTTTTGTATTTAATAATTTTCGAAAAATATCATTCCTATAAAATTTATTATTTTGAATTATTTATTTTTGGGTTCCATCTTTGATCTGATTGATAAATATAATTATCTCTCATTGATTATTTACACATAACACCGATGCATGAGCGACGCCGAACGCCGAATCGTTATCCGCCAGACGCTTTGACGCAAAATCACCGTAACGTTCCTCATGCCAAAAGTTTAACGCAACCAATAAAGGCGTTCGATCCGCAGATGTTATACACCATTTGTTTGTTATACCCGTTATCTTGTATTAATAATTCTATAATCTAATATTTTGGGATTTTTGTACAATAATTCAAGCAATACTTGGGTTGGGCCAGTTGGTCTTTTCACACCTTGTTCCCATTGTCTTACTGAACTTGGACTAACATTAAGTAATTTTGCAAATACAGTTTGGCTTAAATGTGTTTTTCTTCTGATATTTTTTATTTCATCCGCATTTAATTTTAATTTTGGTATATCAATGTTTAGACTTTTTAATTCTTTTTCTGTAAATGAAGTTTTACCACCATTATTTATTATATCAGTAACAGTTGATCCAAGGGCATTTTTTATTTTATTTCTCATTATTTTTCTCCAAATCTAAAAAACTACCTAATTTAATTTGAGTTAAAAGTTCATCTCCACTCATTCTGATTATATCTTTTGATAGTTTTTTGAATAATTTCAATTCATCTTTTTCTAAATTATCCTTTTCATTTTTTGCAAATCCATAAACATATAAAACTAATTTGTCTTTCTTAAATATTAATATTGTACGGTAGCTGCCTCTTTTTCCTTGATGTTTCTTCTAACTCTAATTTTATATAAGCCACTACCTAAATTGATCGCAGTTTCATTATTTTCATTTATAATATTTGCTGATGATATTAAATCATCATTTTCAATATTTACCTTTTTTAACCATTTTCTAAACCAATTAGTTATTAATATTTTCATGGATTAAACATAACACTTTGTATTATAGTTTGTCAAGTATCATTTTTTGAATAATAGACATATGTGCTGGTTTACATGAACTTTGAATGCATTAATGTGGAGTTGTCCCATTTTGCGTGCTTTTTCTATCCTATGATTGCCGTCAATCAAATTATAACGTTCTGGAGAAATTTCCGCGATTATTACTGGTTGAGAAAGATCCGTTTATTCAGCATATTGTTCATTTACAGATGAAAACGTTTTAGGAAAATCATCAACCATAACTTCAATAAGTTCAAATTCATCAGAATTATTTTTTATATATTCGATAAGTTTTGAAATATTAAATTTGAAAATTCCGTTTTGATAAATCTCATCATCGTTTTCCGTTATACATGGCTTGAAACTCTTATTAATTTTCAATTTTTTTGCTGATTGAAGTCTTTCAAAATCGAAATTTGATTTATTCACAGTTTTCCCAATATTTTTCTATTCACCCAAGGCACAGAGGGAGTATGAACTATCAGGATGCGAAGTAGATTCGTTATATGGTTTTTATTTTTTTTTATGAATTCTATATTCTAATTGAAACTTTTAATTCGCCGCCAAATCCTAAATGTACTATTTTTTGAAGAGTTGACAATCTTACTTCTTTTACATCATTTTCTATTTTTGAAATATAAGACTTATTTGTTCCGATTTTTTCTGCTAATTCTGCTTGTGTCATTCCTTTGTTAATTCTTGCTTCATGAATTAAAGCACCAATTTTAAAATTTTGATAATCAGATTCAAGTTCATCTCGTTGTTTTGTTCCAATTTTTCCATAGTGCTTATCTTTAAAT
>CAZIXJ010000078.1:0-915 GCA_964542835.1 uncultured Hyphomicrobiales bacterium | reverse complement strand
GTGACATAATATTGTTATTTATTTTTTTCATATTCATCCTTTATCTTTAATGCTTTTTCTAAATCATTCTTAGGTGTTTTTTGAGATTTCTTTTGAAATCCATTCATCAAAACGACTAATTCGCCATCATCAAAAAAGCAAAAAATACGAAAAATATCTCTACTGACTTTTATCCTTATTTCATATAATCCATTTGTGCTTTTTATATGTTTCAAATAAGTTTTAGGAACTATTGGTAATTCTTCTACTAAACTTAAAGTCCAAATAATCTTGTCTTTTACTTTTTTTCTTTGCTTTACAAAAAACTTTTCGAAATGGTCTTTATAGAATACGATATTTCTGTATTTTTTATTATCAGTCATAATCAAATGTAAATAAAGTTGTCCCAAAGTACAACAAAAATAAATGATTCTTTATATTTTTTTTAGTGTTTTAAATTTCCGATTTCAAGTGAAAATATAAATCCAGAATAAATTTTGTCTGTATTCAAATTAATGTATGGATGAAATCCAACTCCAATTACATTGTTTGCAATTAATAAAACTTGACCACTGACAAGTAATCCAATATTGTGATGTAGTTTTTTTTGATATTCACTAGCTGACGGCCAATTGTCACTGATTATTTTTCCTCGTTTTATAAAATTTACATAACTTGGCCCAACGCCGATTGAAATTAGATTATCTTTTCCTCTCCTATACTTGGAATATACAATACCAATATGATTTATAGATTCGATAGGAGATGGCATATACCCAAAATATCTAAATTCAAAATTTGTTATTAAATGAATCGATAATAAATAATCATTATATCTTCTATTATTATTTATCTCTATTTCTGGAATGTTTATTCCATATAACTTGCTCACCGACACCGGTGGCGAATGATAATTCGCCAATCTTCGAGCGCCCA
>CAZIXJ010000077.1:0-9205 GCA_964542835.1 uncultured Hyphomicrobiales bacterium | reverse complement strand
TTTTACTTTGTGCTATTTCTAAATTATTCCTTTTTAAAATATGAAGCATATGAGAATATTGGATATTCCGCAATACCGAATGCACAATAGATTTTTCCTCAATTTCTTCGTATTCGGTATATAAATCAAGAAGATTATCTATTACATTTTTCTTGGTGTTTGAACTTTGGCAACCCATATCTCGGCATAATGCCTGCAAATGATTTGTATTAAATAAATTAAGGGATGCTAAAATATCGCCTTCAGTATAATTCACAATTGTTGAAATTGCATCTGACTTTATTTTTGGAAGTGTTAGTTTGTTTTTTCTAATGACATACAGGATTTTGGAAAATGGAATGAATTTCAGGATATTAGTTGTTAAAGAATCAATTTCGATTATTTCTTCCTCTGTAAGATAATCCAGAATATTATTTATCAAATCATTTTTGTTCATATTCCTATCTAAATCCAGCTTGCCGGAAATATATTTAAGTTCCTTTACCGTAAATGATTGTAACAACTCAAAAGTGGTATTGTAGTATGTAGCAATAATCAATATGATTTGATTTTTATTTAATTTTAAAAATTTATCCTTATCAAAATCATCAATATTGATTTTATCTAATTTCTGAAGTAATTCACTTTTTAGAAACAGATTTAGAATATGATGGGAATATGTTTTAAATTCGAATGACTTAGAATTCAATTTTTCTTCAAAATTTGTACTAAAATACATAATATAATTCCTTTTTTTTATAAAAATATTTTTATTTGATTTTACACTGGCTTCACCCTTTCAGCCGCTTGGAGACTTCCTTATTTATTAATACTTTCATTTGACTTATTGCGGTCTGGTTTAGTAATTTGAGACGCTCTTTGGAATCTATGTCCTGACTGAGCAATACTGAATTAAGGCTCTCCATATTGGATAGAACTATTAATTGCTCGATTGTGGCATAATCCCGAATATTACCTTCTTTATCAGGATTTTCCTCTCTCCACGATTTTGCTGTCATTCCAAAAAGAGCCATATTTAGCAAATCTGCCTCACCGGCATAGATGAAACTCTGCTTCTGTTTTGTCAAATCAGGTGGTATAAGATTTTCTTTAATAGCATCGGTATGAATGTGGTAATTTACTTTGGCAAGATGCCTCTGGTAGTTCCACTCTAATTTTTGGCGATTGCTTTCATCTTCTTTAAGTCTTTGAAATTCTTTGATTAAATAAATCTGAAATTCAGGACTTAACCACATTGCAAAGTGAAAAGCAATATCTTTATGTGCGTATGTACCACCGTATCTGCCGGCTTTTACCACCATTCCTTTGGCTTTAGTTCTGCTAATCCATTGCCCGGCTGACATTATAAACCTATTTACACCGGCTTCTTGTTCAATTACCCCGAATTCGGTGTAATTAAAATTGGGATTATTTATTTTTTCCCATATTCCCAAATACTCAAGAGTATTTTTATTTGTAATCCATTTACCGATTAGCCCGCTTCCTTCCTTGAAACTAATTGTCATATCCGTAAGGCAGATATAATCAGCCTCATTTTGAGCCAATATTGATATTTTTGAACCTTTTACTACTATTGATTTTTTCATAATTTTAAATTAGTCATTATAGATATTTTGATATTCTTGTTCATATATTTCATTTTTTTCTGGCAACAAATACTTACCATCAGGAGTTTGACTTATCCATTAGGGATTCTTTTAATTATGCATTTGTCTATTATTACTTTTTTTCTCATTTTTTCATAAACCTTTCTATGGCTTTAATTATTATTGTTGAATTTTCCCGGGCAAAATCTCCTATTTTACTAATTGTTTCACTCCCACTTTTTGAATTAACATAGTCTCCAATTGCTTTTCCTGCATTCTTTACAGTTTCTTTACCACTGTTTGAATTAATGTAATTTCCAACTGCTTTCCCAGTATTCTTTATAGCTTCTCTGCCACTTCTTGAATTCAAAGTATCGCTTAGTTTATCGCCTGCTTTTTCTAAAAATGCTTTACCACCTTTAGTATCTAAAACTCTACTTACAACCTTTGTAGATGCTCCTATAGCAATAGCTCCTACTGTAACTGCTGCAACACCTTTAGCAAATTTTCCGGAAAATTCTCTTATCGTCTCCAAACTTCTTTCATGTATTCTTTCTCTTTCATTTCTGATATCATAACTTATTTGATGGATTTTTTCATAGTAATATTTTTTGTCATTTTGACTATCAGCATTTACAGCTTCTACTTCGAGATTTTCAATTATATTACCAAGAGCATCTAAAACTTGTTTGTCTAATTCTGCATTTTTAGTTATTTGTAATCTTAATGTTTCTTCATTTTTTGTAAATATTATACCTATTATATTAAAATAATCCTTTAGTACATTTGCGTTTATTTGCTTATCTTTTATATATGCATCCATTAAATACTTAATTTCAGCAGCACTTGGTTTTTCTGGGTTTCTAACACCTGCTTTTTTTACATGAGCAATTACAGTTTTTTTATGCATGATTCTCTCCAATGAATTTATTATAACAATTACAGTTTTTTTTTCCATAATTTCTCTCCAAAATTTATAAAAAAATTCTTAATATCTATTCAAATTTATTCCCCCAACCATAAAGCTCCATCACATATTTATCTACTTGCTCTTGTATATGTGATAGCTCTTTTTCGACTTCCTGCCTGCTAAGCTCGCCGGAAAATTCCTGCTCTTTTATTCTGCGGGCGGCTTCAAACAGGCTCTCTGCTCTCTGTAGCTCCGATTCTGTCGGGATTATTATCGGTATCTGCCGGGCATCGTTTATCTGAAAACCAGAAGTATTGTTTACAAAAACATAGTCATAAAAACTCATAAAAGTTGAATTTATAATTAATATCAAATAATTGTCAGGTATTAAATCAATTAAAGAGAATAAACTCATACTTTTAACATCATGTATTCCAATCATTTTAAGTCTGCTCTTAAGCAATACTGTGTGTATATCACTCCAGCAAAAACCCTCTCTGAAATAAAATTTTGGATTCCTGACTACAGGCATTCCCTGTCCTTTTTTGCCGGAATTGTTTTTAAGGAACTGCACATTATCTCTGCTCCAGTCTATGTAGTAGGGAGTTTTGGCGTACCAGCGGTTGCCGTTTTTGTCGCCTTTGTCGTATGGCACGAATGTTTTGTTTCCGGTTATGCCATTTGCTTTTTCATCATCAGTCAGGCTTTCCAAATCGGCAATTTCCTGAACGGAGACTATCCTGAATAAATAGCCTTGCCCGAAGATGTCTCTTCCGTATTTTTCTTTAAGTTCGTCGAATAATTCCCGTATTGCAAATTCAGATAAACTGTTCAGTAGTTCTTCCGCTTTTTCTTTGCTTGTAATCTTGGCATATTCTTCTATTCCTATGTTTCTTATGGCTTCGAATAATTTTGTTGGTCTCGATTTGCGAATATTTTCAGCAAATTTTGTTGTTGAAAGCACTCCTACATATTTGCCGTTATTTGCAGTAGCAAGTCCCTGACCGCCTTCAGTAATAAGACCGAGAAGAGTAATATCTCCGGGCTTAAGAGATTGGCGGTATTTTTCGAGAGTTTTTTTATTTTTTTCAATATTTTTGCTTGTAGAGATTTTTTCCCACCATTTGTCCATCAGTTTTTTCACTTCTTTGCTGTATTTTTCGTATATCTCCATATTAAATTTGGTAGGCATAAAGAATACTTCATTTACGGCATTTTTGAAAACAGACTTATCTATTTTATATGTCAGAGGTTCATTCAGAGATTTTTTCCCGTCTTTTACGGTCAGAGGATTGTTTTCGGATACTTTCTTTCTGATAGCCATAATGCTCGTATCCACCATAGCATCAAAAGGAGAGGCTGTATCAAAAAGCTCGAGAAGTTCGTATTTGAGTGCTTCTTTGCGTAGATTCCTTTTAGTCTGAATAGTCCAGAAAGTCTTTGATGTGATAAAATTCAATATTCCTTTGTTATCGGCTAATATATCAAGCCCCTTGAAATAAAAATGCACATAGAGGTCATCGGCAAATTCATACACTTTTTTCAAATCACTTTTTTCGGTGTCGCTTCTTCCTTTGGTAGATACATAAGGCGGATTACCGATTACAATATCGAAGCCCTGATTTTTGATAAATACTTCGGAGAAAGCAATTCTAAAATCGAAATTGATATTATAGCCCTGAGTATTAATTGAATCTTTATAGAAATTATTGATAATAGTATCAATTATCTGAGATAATTTATCTTTATTACCAAAATTTGTTTCATTGAAATAGGATTCTTTCATTTTATTAATTTGTTTCAACTTAACTGTTTCTCCCAAGTTATGCTTATATCCGATAAGCGAATTGCCCTGTACGATTTTATAGTCAAGATTAGGGAGAGGTTTGATATTTCTGAAATCAGTTTCATCCACAGTAAGAGAGAGCCAAAGCCTTAGTTTTGCAATTTCTGCGGCACCTTTGTCAATATCCACACCGTAAATAGAATGCTCAATGCACCGGCGTTTTATATCATAAGATGATTTAGCAGTATTATTCAGAGTATTAAGAAAAAGTCTTAATTTTGTAATTTCTATCATCATCCCTACAGGAAATGCACCTGAACCAACGGCAGGGTCAACTATGAAGAGGTTTTCGAGAAAATCATCAATTTCCTTAGAATACCTGATAACATCACCAAAATCATTTTTATATTTTGAATTTTTTACATCGTTATCTTTTTTCTCTTTTGCAATGTTTTCATTCTCATTCCAAAAATCAATCCTGTTAAAAATATTATCAATTTCTTCATAATTAATTTTATCTGCAAATTTTTCTTTCAGACTGTAAATAATACTCTGTCGGCACATATAGTGAACAATATCACGGGGAGTATAATATACGCCGTATTTCTTATTGAATTTATTTTCCTGAGATTTATTCCCTGTATCGAGTATTCTTTTGTATTCATCGAAGTTATCAGGTCTGATAGCATTGAATTTCTCATAAGCTCTGCCAAGCAGTTCAGGGTCAACGGCAACTTCTTTTTCGAGAGGTTCATTTTCTATTACAGTAAAATTGTATCTGTCAAAAATATCAAATATACCGTTGCCGGTATCGCCTTCAACAGTTTTATTATTATTTACAAAAAGCTCATCCGGAATAATAATGTCAGTATTTACCCAGTCATAATTGCCAATCGGGTCGAAAAGCCCACCGTTAAGGAAAGGTATTCTGCATTTCAGATGAGAAAACCAGTCGTTATTGGAGCTTCTGTCCGTTCGGAGTGCTTCATAGAAGAGAGGTTCGAGAATATCATTAAAGAAATTATCAAACGGCATATGTTTTTTATTAAGCAATTCACGGAGATAATTCTTCGAGCCTGTTCCCCAGTCCTTTCCTTTTTCTACACCGAACCAGCCTTTTTTCTGAATAAAATACAGGAATACAATTTGCCCCAGAAGTTTTTTTGCAAAATCAACGGTATTGATATTATGTTCATTAAAATTATCTCTTACTATTTTGTCTTTTTTGAGAACTTTATCAAGTTCAATTTTGGTTTTTACGAATAAATCTCTGTATTTTTCAAAGAATTCTTCAGAGACTTTTTCAATACTGAAAATGTTTTCAATTTCATCAAGAGTAGGTCTGTAAAAAACATCTTTTATAAAGAGCGGAAAGAACTGCTTTTGTGGAGTATGGCTCGGTTCTGTTTTACCTACGAGAAAAGAGTATCTTTTAGCAGATTTTACTTTTTCTTTATTTTTGATTTTTCCTGTTTTATTATCTTTAAAGTTCTCGTAGTCAACTTTAATATAAGACAGTCTCCAGTCTTCATATTCAGGGTGATAATATGCAACCATAAGTGAGTTTCTGTCATCATCTTTTCTTTTCAGGTATTCAATGGCAAAATTTCTCAGATGCCCTCGTGAGCGTTCAAGTTTGTAAGGTTCAGTAACTTCAGCAATAAGAACATCAAGAATTTCATCATTATTATCAATATACTGAGCTACTCTTTTGAATTTTTTGATATGTGATTTGAATGATTCATATACATAAATTCCCTGCTGCCAGCCGCCTTCTTTTCCGGGTGCAGTTTCACTGAACAGATTCTCCACAAATGTTTTGAAATTACCTTCATCAAAAGCATTTTTGAATAATTTTTCTATTAATTTTTTAGATTGTTCTTTTTTCATATCAATACCTTACAAAATATTCTGATAAAATTACTTCTTTCTTTACAAAACCTGATTGCGAAAAATCCTGAGTTTCTACAGATACATTTTTAATGTATTTTCTAAGTATAGTAAGCATTTCAAGAGGGTCGAGAGTATTTTCCAAATCCTGCTTAATATTTTTTGCATTGTGCCTGCTTAAAGTACCTTCATTGAGCTGTTTACGAACAGAAGCAATGAAGTCGAAATCCAAATCAGTAAATTTCGGGCATTTGGCAAAATTTTTATCTTTTATTCTTTTTTGAATATAAGATACATTTGATTTCCCTCTTCTTGGTTTCGCAGATTCAGGTTCATACGACATATCAAAACTGAATTTTTCTTTATTATTTTTTAGCAGTTTGAAATAGTCAGATGGTCTTTCAAGTTTTTTCTCATCTGATTTGCACTCGGCTAATTTTACTGCATCAAAGAAAGTAAGCTCATGAGTGTTCTTATCATTAGAAATGTAGAATTTTTTAAGTTTTCCTGAGCGGAAGAAGGTCAACACAGAATTATTATCTGCCTGAGCAGATTTCATAACAGAATATGCCTTGAGAGGCAGCAGCCTAATCTGCTGAAAAAATTCGGGTTCATTATCTCTGATATTTCTGATTATTTCGAGATATTTCAGTTCTGAATCTTCTTCTTCATCCTCACCTGAATAAAATTTCTTATTAGTCAGTGTTTCAAATATTTCTCTTGAGCCGAACTCTTCGCCGTCGGAAAGATACCTGGCATCTTCACCGAGAATATTATGAAACAACTGAATTTTGGCAGTAACGTTATCTTCAAGCCCAAGTTCTTCATCTGACTGGGAAGCAGGGAAAAAATTACAGAAAAATATTTCATTATAATCAGTACCAACTCTGTTTATACGCCCTGCACGCTGAAGCACTCTTGTGGGGTTCCAGGGCAGGTCATAGTTAATCATTACATCAGACCTGTGAAGATTGATACCTTCAGAGAGAATATCCGTAGTAATAAGAAACTGTATATTATCAGATTTTTCTTCATTATTGGGGTCATAATTAGCTTTTATTATTTCACGTGCAGTTTTATGAGAATGATAATTAAATTCACCTTTATCATTTTTAGCAGAGTCAGAAATACCACCCTTACCCGAATAAGAAAATACTTCGTCCGGATATTCAGAATACAATCTTTCCAGTAAATAGTCAGTAGTTTCTTTAGATTCGCTAAAAATTATAATCTTGTGATTATTTAAAGTATTATTAGATTTAATCTGATATAGCAATTCATCAAATTTTGGGTCATCTTCTACATCATTCCAAATTTGTTGTATTTCTTTTAAAATCTCCAAATCTCTCTGCAAATCATATTTATAATTAATTTTTTCGTCTTTACTCAAATCCGATTTTTTATTAATATCCATACCGGACATATCATCATCTCTAAATTCATCAGACTTTCTTTTGGATACCTTATCCAGAGTTACGAACCATTCAAGTTCATTAATATTATCAAGATAATCATAAACATTAATTGCTTTACTGATATATAAAGTACCTTTGTCATACATATCAATAAATTTCTCATAGGATTCGATAAATCTATTTACAGATTTTCTAAAAGCATAGAAAGAACTTTCCAGCCTTTTCACAAGAATAGCTTTCATAAATCCTCCAACGTTTCTCTGTTGCTGCTTTTCAAATTCAGTAAGAATATCTGCATCTTTAAGATAAAGTATTGGGATATATCTTGAATAATTGAATTTCTTAAGCAACTTAATTGTATCATTGAAAGCTATTTCTGTCTGACCTCTGTAATAATATACAAATTTCTGTGGGTCGGCAATATCAGGAAAAGCAAGCCCTTGTTTATTAATATCATCAATAAAATACTTTTTAATATCAGATCTTGTCCTCCTTACCATAATAAATTTAAGAACTTTGTCTCTAACCACAGCAGAAACCTGTTTTATTGCCGATATTTTAACATCTTCATCATCGCCTGCTGATTTGATTACACTTCTGAGTTCACTAAAAAAAACTTCAAGATTGGAAATTCCGGGAATATTCGATTTTCTCGGGGGCTGAAATAATTTAATCTGAGATAAAAGGTCATTTACAGTATTATTAAATGGGGTAGCGGTAACGAGAATAACTTTTTTATTCCTGCAAATATCATAAAGCATAGAGTAGGTTTTAGTACCGTCATTTCTGAATCTGTGAGCTTCATCTATTACAATATAATCATATTTGCTGTTATCCTTTTGAGACAGTTGTTCAATAACACCGACAGACATAACCTTAGCACCACGTACACCAAAATCTCGAAGTGAATCTTCCCAGTATTCTTTCAAAACAGGAGGAACAAGTATGAGTTTGTTGCCATCGAGCTGCTGCAGTAGCATAGCAGTAATAAAAGTTTTACCAAGCCCAACTACATCAGCAAGGATTACACCGTTGTATGTATGTAGTATTCTGTTTGCCTGACTTACAGCCTGCTTTTGATATGCAAGCTCAATAAAACCTTTCGGCAGATATATTTCCAATTGCTTATCAGTATTAATATCTTCCTCAAAATACTCATAAAGCAATTTTAGATACAAAAGATAAGGAGAAATATTATCGTTAATCCAAGTCTTATCTTTAATATTTTCAACAAAATCATCAGTTACAGGTACAGATTCCTCCCATAATTCATCAAATTTTCTTAATGCGAATTTTACATCAGGAGTATCTTTAAGCTCTACATTAAATTCTCTCTGAGCAACAAGCCCTGATTCAGAAAAGTTACTTGAGCCGGTAATTACAGCACCGAAATCTCTTTTCCTGTATCTGATAATATAAACTTTAGCGTGAAGATTTTTCTTGGGATAAGCTCTTACTTCAAGTTTTTTGGATTTTTCACCATTTTCACCATTTTCACCAATATATTCAGATTGTAATAGTGTGAGAAACTTTTTAACACTTTCTTCAATTATTTCCTCATCCTCATTTGAATTTTGAATATCATCAATCAAATTACTTTCATATGTATCAAGACTTT
>CAZIXJ010000076.1:0-9209 GCA_964542835.1 uncultured Hyphomicrobiales bacterium | reverse complement strand
AAGAATGAAACTGCTGATGAACTTTTGAGTAAAAATCAATCTAAATCATAGTATAGAAATATTTTTTCAAAATATTTCTATACTATTTCTTATTATAAACTTTCTTCCTGAAACTGCAAATAAGCTCTATCATAATCTACTTTTTATCAAAACCTTACATTAACTTCCAATTAAATTTCATTAATATAAAGAAATATTGCAACCTAAATGCAACTAAAAGACTATATAAGATTGTAGGTTACCAAAAATTTATTATTTTGGTAATAATAGATATGGAAAATATATTTTTTGAATTTGTTTTGGAGTTTTTATGCTCAGAAAATTGTTACTCGCTTTATTTGCTTTAAGCACTTTTGCTTATGCTCAGCAGCCTATGAACCACAATTCTGTAGTGGAAATTAACGAAAATGACACACTTTACAAAGAAGGGAAAATCCTCATCAAGATTTTTGATGAGCTTGCTCACATTGATTTGACTCAGGATGAAGGCATCGGAAATAACGGGCAGGGAATCCCTGCAATTACTCAGCTCAATGAGGAATTTCAGGTTACTTCTGTGAAAAAACTTTTTGGGTTTGTGAAGAAAATTAATAAAAATCCACACGACCTGACTACGATTTATGAAATTGAGTATGATGCTCCGCTTGACCCGAAGGAAGTATCCATTCGCTATAATGAAATTCCTGAAATTGAATTTGCAGAGCCTGATTATATCGCCTCTATTCTCATCAACCCTAATGACCCGTATTATGCGGATGGCTCGCAGTGGTATCACGATGATGTGAGTGCAGATGAGGCTTGGGAGCTTTCCACCGGCGATGCCACTCAAATTATCGGCATAATTGATACAGGTGTGGACTGGGAGCATGACGATTTGGAAGACAATATCTGGGTAAATCAGGCGGAGCTTGACGGTGAAGAAGGTGTGGACGATGATGACAACGGCTTTGTGGATGATATACGAGGCTGGGACTTTGTGAATGACGACAACAACCCTGCCGATGACAACTCTCACGGCACACACGTAGCGGGCATAGCCGGAGCAAAAACCAACAACAACATAGGAATAGCCGGCATAGCTTGGAATGCAAAACTTATGGCTATCAAAGTAATGCAGAGCAGCGGACGAGGAAGCTGGAGCGACATAGCACAGGGTGTAGCTTATGCCGCAGATAACGGAGCAACAGTAGCAAATATGTCCCTCGGTGGCTATTCAGAATCCCTCACTCTAAAAACTGCACTCGAAAATGCTTATCATTATTCGGTTATTGTGGCAGCAGCAGGTAATGATGGTTTATGTATGATTACTGAATGTCCATTTAAGCCATCTGGGGCTATGTATCCTGCTTGCTATCCTTGGGTTTTAGGTGTTCAGGCATCAACTACAAGTGGTGGCAGAGCTTTATGGTCAAACTTTGACCCTTCGGGACCTACTTCCGTAGCCAATCCTTACGGATACAATTACGAAGTTCTTGCACCCGGCTCTGCAATATACAGCACAATTCCCGGAAACGGATACAGATATTTGAGCGGTACATCTATGGCTACTCCTGTTACTTCAGGTGCAGTTGCTCTAATAAAATCATATCTTCCTAATTCTTCTCATGAGCAGGTTTTTGCAAGAATAATACAGGCAAGTGGTTCAGGAGTATTGGATATTGAAGAAGCGATGACATTAGATTTAGTACCGGATGTAAGACTGGAAAGTTTTACTATTATTGATACTTTGGATGGATGTGATGATGACGGAAGACCTGATGCCGGAGAGACTTTTCTGATTAGAATTGACGTAAAGAACTATGGCGGACTTGCCGAAAATGTGCAGGCGGTATTGAGATTTGGAGAATTTGAAGACCAATCAGTTTTAAATATTGATGATTCAATTTCTACTTTCGGAAATGTATCTGCTTATGCGAGAGTAAATAATGATGCAAATCCTATTCAGGTTACAATTCCAAATGATGTATCTAACAACCGAGATATTGTTCTGAATATAACATTCTCAAATGATACTGATGAAGCAACTTATACAAAGAATATTGTAATTACAGCACAAAATGGTGAAGAATTAAAAGGGTATAATCCCGGGCTTACTCACTTAAAAGCAAACAGATATTACTTACTTACTGAAAATGCTGTTTTTGATTCATTGATTATTGACCCCGGTGTGGAGCTAAATGCTTATGAAAATACTAATATTGGAATTTATGACTATTTTATTTCTGATGGAAAAGTTGATTCATTAATCTATTACAAATCAGTAAATGGTATGCTTTGGAAATTTTTAAAGAAAATGGATGAAAATTCTTTTTTAAATTTTAGCTATTCAATAATATCAGAACTTAACATTGGTGGTTATTCTGTATCATATAATAACTGTGTAATAAAAAACAATAGGTATATTGATTCTGATGGAGAAATAATCTCTAGTAATTTTTTTAATAATATAGGTAATATAAGTCCATATCCTTACAGATTTAGAGCATGTGTTAACTCTGTAATTACAAATAACACTTATATTGGCCCTAATACAACTTTTCCCCTATTAGGGATATATGAATCGATGAATAGTTCATACTTTAATAACTATAAAGATAATTTTCAAGAAAGGATGTCAAGTATTGAAAATAGAAGAGCAGCTGAACATACTATAAATCAAATGCTCCCAAACTATTTTGGTTCCACTAAACAAACAGATATAGATTTTGAAATATACGATTATTTTGAAGCCTCAAGATTACCTATAACTACTTGTTCAAATTTTCTTCCCGAACCACATCCAGATGTGCATGGTCATACATGGAAAATACTTCTTAATGATGAAGAGCCTTATTATTATGATTTGGATCCATATGGAAATGAAACTGTGAAATTTGATGTATTTTTTAGTCGTTCTATGGATACTACTGTTACTCCATTTCTTACATTTGGAGTTCGTGAGCCATATACGCAGAAAGCAGTAGTTGATTCTGCTCGCTGGGTAAACTGGAAAAGGGATTCACTAGAAGGTGATACATATTATAATATTCAGATTTCTTTAGATTCAACTTTTGCAACAATAGATTATGAAGAAGATGATGTATTAGGGCTTGATTTTGAATTTAATTTGGAACCAGATACTCATTATTTCTGGAGAGTAAGATATAAAAACGGTACATCAGGAGACTGGCATCAATGGTCGGATGTAAGTAATTTCTGGACAGTTCCTTCTGGAATTCCTGATGCTCCTGAAATTACATACCCTGAAAATAATGCAAATGATTTGTGGACTGATTTTGAATTGAGATGGGAAGAAAATCCTTATGCACAGAGTTATGATATACAATTAGATGATAATAATGATTTCAGCAGTCCCGAAATTGACGGAAGTGCAAAATTCAATTATTACAATGCAACCGGACTTACAAGAGGCGAAACATATTATGCAAGAGTAAGGACTAATAATGCTTTTGGTACATCTGACTGGTCAGAAATACTTACTTTTTCTGTAGTTGGAGTTCCTCCTGTTGGGCCTGAATTAATTGAACCTTTTGATAGTGCAGAAGGTGTTTCATATAGAACTGAGTTTAGATGGAAAGAATTAGACTGGGCTGATTCATATAGAATTCAAGTTGCTACTGATTCATTATTTAATAGTTTATGGTTGAAAATTACAACTTCTGATTTTTATTATTCCGAAGCTGGCTGGAATAATCATGATTTTTATTGGAGAGTAAAAGCTTACAGAGGAAGTATTGAAGGAGAGTGGTCTGAAGTTTATCATTTTACAGGGAATGATGAAGAAACAGAAAGTGAAGTAACAGTTATTACACCTGCCGATTCATCGTCAATAAATGTAGGTGAATATGTAACATTCAAATGGAAAAATGCTTATAATGCTCGAGAATATCTAATTGAAATTTATGATTCTTATGATAAAGCAAATAAATTACAAGATTATTTCATATCTTACCCTGATTCAACATTTATATATGATAATGAATTATTAAATATTGGAGAATACTTTTGGAGGATTAGGGTAAATGGTAAAAATGGCTGGGAAGCATGGTCAGACCTTTACATGTTTCAAGTAACAAATACTTTAACACCAAAACCTCTACTTTCAGTACCTACAAATAATATGAAGTGGTATGATACTACTCTCACTTTCAAATGGAACAACGCTCCCGGTGCAAACACCGTCTATAACGCCCGCTGGCAGGCATATCATACAATGGATTTCACTACCGGAGACGGCTTGCAGATGATTCGTGTTGCCGGTGCGAGAGATAATGAAGGTTTTGAGATTCCGATTGAGTGGAACAGATTTGAGTTTGAGGTGCAGGCTACGGCAGCTTTATCCAATGATTTTATTGCTCTCGGTGAGGTCGGCAAAATTGATTTGGAATGGGGAATGCCTGATGCAGAGCGGGATATACTCGGATTTAATCTCTATCGCTGCGTTAAGCAGGATTCGGTTACTTGGGGCGATACTGTCAAGGTGAATAATATATTGGTTACAGACTCCACATTTACTGATTATGACATAATTCCTGACAGCACATATTATTATGTATATCGAATAGTTCGTACCACTCTTGACGAAGGCGAGGATTCACGTATGGTTTCGGCTTCGGCATATCCTACTGTACTCGACCCGCCAAATCTGGAATATCCTCCAAACGACACTACAAAACTGCCGATAAATCTCACTTTCGACTGGGACGAGCCAAGCGGTGCTACAAGCTATTTCATAAAAATAGCAAAAGATATTGATTTTACTAATATCGTTGTGGATGAAGAAGTTACGCAAAGCGAATATATAATGAACGGACTTTCAAGCCGAACTCGTTATTACTGGAAAGTTAAGGCAGAAGGCGTGCAGGGAGCAAGCCTCTGGAGTGAAACCCGAACTTTCCTTACTATACCCGTTATTCCTGATATACCTGATTTGGTCTATCCTGAAAATAATGAAGTGAGCCTTCCGCTCTCCATCACATTCGACTGGGACAATGCTTACGAAGCCGACACATACCAAATTCAAATCTCTGATGACCAGTATTTTGCCAATATAATATTTGATATTGCAAATCTGAATTACTCATACAAATCCATAGGCGGACTTGCTATTGATAAAACATATTACTGGCGTGTTCGCAGTAAAAATGATGCGGGCTACAGCAACTGGTCTGAACGTTGGCTCTTCACAACAGACACCGAAGGAGCAGAACCACCGCCTGCAAGCTGGGATTTCACAGACAACACAGGTACTGATGCAACTATCGTAGTTCCAAAGAATATCAACCCCCAAATCAATGGTCGTGATATACTTTCAGGTGATGGCATTGGAGCGTTTTATCTTGATGAAGGCGAGTATAAATGTGCCGGCTACGTAATCTGGGAAGGTCAGAATGCGGCATTTACCGTCTGGGGCGATGACACTCAAACAGATGAAAAAGACGGTTTTGCTACAGATGAAAAATACCGAATAAAACTCTGGGATTCCAGAGCAGAAGAGGAATTTTTCACTCAGGTTACATTTGGAAGCGGACCCGATTATTTCACATCTGACGGTTACTCTGTTCTCGGATATTTGAGTTCAGTTGAAACAACAGACCATGATATATCTATGAACTCAGGCTGGAATTTGATTTCGAGTTATGTAGAACCTTCAAATCCTGATATTGAAAGTGTATTTGGCGGTATCGAAGATGATATTGTAATCGTCAAAAATGGTGATGCAGACATATACATACCGAATATGCTGAATTCAATCGGAAACTGGACAAATCAGGATGCTTACTACGTTTATGCAAATGCTAATACAACGCTTACCAATACGGGATTTGAGCTAAATCCTGAGAGTGAAGATGTGAATTTTGAAATTGGCTGGAATCTTGTGAGTTATCTCAGAAACAATAATATGAATATAGAAATTGCATTGGAGGCTCTTGATAATGAATTACTGATTGCCAAAAACGGAATTGGACGTATTTACCTGCCAAGCTATAATATCAACACAATCGGCAATATGAAAGTGGGCGATGGCTATAAGATGTTTATGACGCAGGCGGTTGATTTCAATTATCCTTCAAATGATGAGCTGGGTAAGGTTGTTGCATTTGAACAAATTCCTTATATCGAGCCACAGCACTACATAAATGACATAGAGATGACTGATAATAATATGACACTTATCCTCCGTGCAAATGTTGAGGCTCTGACTGAAACTGCTGTATTTAATGAAAAAGATGAAGTAGTTGGAAGTGCAGTATTTAGTGATGGTATTGCAGTTGTTACGATTTGGGGCGAAGATGAAACAGAGTATAAGTCGTTGCATATCAACGTGATGAATGCTGAAACACAAGTTGAAAGAATAATAGAATTGAATAATTTCATAGATTTGACTGATAATACAAAAGCAGGTTTGAAATATGAAAAAGATGCTGTATTAATTGGAGATTATTTTGATGAAAACGGCTCTATGCCAGCGATTTACATCAGACCAAATCCATTCAGCACCGAAGCAGAAATCGAGTATTTCATCCCCGAAAACGGCAACGTAGAAATCTCACTCTACAACGAAGCCGGCAGTAAAATCCAGACAATCACCGACACATACACCCAAAAAGGTTTGCAAAAAGCCCGACTAATCCCTGATAACTTATCATCAGGCACATACAACATAATAATGAAATACAACGGCAAGACGTATTTTGAGAAAGCAGTGTATGTGAGGTAGGAGATTTTTTTTGTGATGCGAAATCAGCAGGAGCACGCCATTGTGGCGGGTTCCTGTTTTATAAAAATTATTTTGAAAAAAATCAAGAAAAATTTTGAGTGGACATAATATGACGTCTGATTTATTAAATTAGAAATGTGTTTTGAAAATTGTTAAATATTTTTTTGGTTTCTGCGATGGGACTGACGTGGCATTGCCATAGGGGAAACGAAAAATGAGGTTTAAAGATGAAATATTATTCAAATTTTAAGAGGTTTTTATGAGATTAAATTTTCGATTGTCTAAAAATACTGAAGTCATACCTTTTGATTATCAGTATAAATTATTAGGAAAGCTGCACAGTTGGCTCGGGAAGAACAATCTTCACGATAAGCTAAGTCTTTACTCTTTCGGAAGTATATCCGGCAACAGCCATACAAATGGTGGATTAAACTTTCCAAAGGGGGCGAGTTGGTTTGTATCATTTTGGGATGGGAATTTTGGTAAAAAATTAATTCCCGAACTTATGTCAAATCCGGATTTTATTTACGGAATGCAAATTGAAGAGATTACAATTCAGCATGATCCTGAATTTGGAAGGGCGTTTAAATTCTTCGCATCAAGCCCGATTTTGATCAGGGATTATACGGATAAGGGAAAAGCAATATTTCTTACCACAAAGAATGAAGAGGCTGATGAATTAATGACCCGAACGTTGCAACGAAAGCTCAAATCTGTGGATTTGGATGATGACATTTCAGTTGAATTTGACAAAAACTATCACAATCCGAAAACAAAATTAATTGATATTAACGGCATTAAGAACCGAGCCAATATGTGTCCTGTCTTAATAAAAGGCAATCCCGAATCCTTGCAGTTTGCATGGAATGTGGGTGTGGGACATAGCACTGGAGCCGGTTTTGGTGCATTAATGTAAAGGAGGAGAGGGATGTATGTAGTAAAATATTCAGGTCCGTTTGGTTTTATCAAACCATGGACAGCCGTAAGAGACAGTGAGACTTTCAGCCAGCAGTTCCTCACACCATCAATAATAGAAGGTATGGAAAAGAAATTGTTCCCTGAATTGCTTAATAAAAAAGGGATTCATAAGATAAAGAGGCATAGGCTTAATTATCAGGGATTAGATGTTCAAAAAGAGGTTACTTGGGCAAAAAAAAGAAAAGTATGGAAGGAAAAAGCAACTTGGAAATCAAACAAAGCAATAATAGATAGAGGCGTAATGATAAACCCAAATCTCTATCTTTTTTTTGAAAATGAATCTGATGCTGATATAGCATTTCAACAAACAATCTGTTTAGTAAGGAATGAAGATTTACTCTTTCCTGAAGAAAAATATTATTTAAGTGATGAAGAATTAGACAATATTGATGGGTTTGAATTATTATTTACAAATCAAGACGATGGATTTAAAGTTGGTTACAATAGATATAATGATTCACAAGAAATGTATGGGAGATTAGAGGTGTATGGAAATCCAATCAGAGAATAAAATATTGGCAAAAAGTTCAGAAGATGGTGGTTTAACATTGCTTGAGCATACAAAGTATGTAATAGAAGCAATAGAGGTTTTTGCAATTGCTTATGGGTTTGATGTTAATATTGCAAAAAATGGAGCAATTTTACATGATTTAGGCAAAGCACATCCTTATTTCCAAAAAAGAATAAACAAAATAAGAATGCGTGAAACTGATAGAATTAATCATAGACACGAAATTTCTTCTCTGGCTTTTCTCCCGGCTTTTCCTAAAGAGCAATGGAATGAATTAATAGATATGGTAGTCGCTCATCACAAATCTATTGAAGAAGATGCAAGAAAAAAAGGTATTTTAGATATTGCAACAAATGACAGAAATTGGCTGAAATATCATATTGATGACTGGGCTAATTGGAAAGAATATGGTTTTGAAGTGTTAAGGAACTTTGGAATTGATATTAAGGATATTTCAGAAGAAGAGGCAAAGTCTGCAATTAATTATGCAAGAAAGTATTGTAAAGCAAAAGATTATGGAATTTCAAAATACAGAGGTTTGCTAAATTCAGCAGACCATTTTGCTTCGGCTTTTAATGAAAGAACAAAAGATAACTTAGAAGGAATTTTTCAAAAACCAAATAAAAAGTTTTTTGAAAATCCTAACAGAAAATCTAAATTATATCCACTTTCATTGATAGATACTAATGATAAAAGAACACATACAATAGTAACAGCACCTACCGGTGGTGGGAAAACTGATTTTTTAATTAAAAGATGTAAAGGTAGAATATTTTACACGCTCCCTTTTCAGGCATCAATTAATGCAATGTGGCAAAGACTTTCCGATAATATTGGCGAGAATAAAAAGCATATCAGGTTATTACATTCTACATCAAAAATAGTTACAAAAAGCAGTTTGGATGAACAAATTCTCCAGCCACTGCCGGGCTCAACCATTAAAGTTTTAACTCCACACCAATTATCAGCTATTATTTTTGGTACTAAAGGTTTTGAAGC
>CAZIXJ010000075.1:0-9553 GCA_964542835.1 uncultured Hyphomicrobiales bacterium | reverse complement strand
ATTCCATCAGGGTTGATGTCCAGAACAACGTCTTCATAAATCCTGCCGGAAGAACTTACAGAACAGCACCGCATCCATATGGATTAGTTTTAAGTAACGACGGCAACATTGCCGTTACAGCAAATTCAGGAACCGGTCCTTTTTCTGTTACCGTATTCAAAAATATTTTGAGCGATAGCCCTGAAATAAGACAGATACCTGAAGGAGCTAAAAATGATGAAGATTTGCTTGGAGCTGTTTTTATGGGATTGGCTATTTCACCTGATAATTCTAAATTATATATTGCAGGCGGCCAGGAAAATAAAATTTATGTATTCAGCCTTGAAGATTATTCTAAGATATCTGAAATTGATTGTGCAGTTGTTGATGGAGAAACAGACTATACTCACGGCTACATTGGTGATATGAAGCTCAGCAAAGACGGGAAAACTCTCTTTGCACTTGACCAGATTGGTTTCAGAATGCTCGTAATTGATACCGAAACCGGTAAAATTACTAAAAACATCCCTACCGGCAGGTATCCTTTTGGTATTACATTGTCGCCTGATGAAAAATATGCTTATGTTGCAAATGTAGGTGTTTTTGAATATAAACCATTCAGACATCTTGATAGGAATGATTTACGTTCTAAAGCTCTTGATTACCCTGCGTTTGCCTATGGTTCTGATGAAATGAAAGATGGCATTAAAACTGACACTTCAGATATTCCCGGACTTGGCGACCCTAATGTACCTGAATCTTTTTCAGTATGGGAAATTTCTCTCGAGGGAGAAAAGGTTTTATCTAAAGTAAAAACCGGATTCCTTGTAGGAGAAGTAATGGAAGGAATTCCTGCTGTCGGCGGTTCATCTCCAAATTCAGTTGTATCAGACGGTAAATATGTTTATGTAAGCAATGGAAATAATGATTTGATTTCAGTTGTTGATTTTGAAAAAGATACTGTAATTGACAATATTGAATTAATATTAGATGAAAGAGTGAAGAATTATCGTGGTGTAATCCCTTTTGGGCTTGCATTATCTCCTGATAAAAATACACTCTATTGTGCCTGCTCCGGCATAAATGCAGTTGCATCAATTGACCTGAAAGAAAGAAAAGTAAACGGTTTTATGCCTGCAGGATGGTTTCCTTCCAAAGTAGCAGTTACACCTGATAATCAGAATATAATTGTTGCAAATGCCAAAGGATATGGCAGCGGACCTAACGGAGGCTCTACATTTGAATTAGGACCTGAAGGCTCGAATATCGGTAAATTAATGAAAGGTTCTGTTTCAGTAATGAAAATACCAAATGAAGAAGAATTAAAAGAAGAAACAGAAAAAGTAAAGAATTATAATTTTAAATTTACTGAATTAACTCCAAAAGAATTTGAAGAGAGAAAAGATAATCCCGTTCCACTTTATCCCGGACAAAAGGAAAGCCCGATAAAATACATTGTATTTATCTCAAAAGAAAACAGAACGTATGATGAAGTATTCGGACAAATTCCTGACGGCAAAGGTGAGCCTGAACTCGCAAGATATGGTTTGCAAAGAACATTCTCAAATAAAAAGGGGGATTCAACTGTAAAAGATGCAGACGTAATGGTAAATCACTGGAATATTGCCAAAAAATATGCAATTTCAGATAATTTCTATGTTGCTGCAGACCATTCGGCAGACGGACACAGATGGCTTGTAAATACTTATCCGAATCAATGGGTGGAGACTTCAGTATCGGCATCTTACGGTGGAAAAAGAAGTATGAAAATCGGCTCAAAAGCCCCCGGAAATTATGCTTTTGTAGGAGCAAGCGGAGCTATGTATCCTGAAGATTACAATCAGCACGGCTCTATCTGGGAGCATTTCGAGAGGAATAATGTTGATTTCTTTAATTTCGGATTTGGAATGGAAATGGCAGGTACGATAGGGGATTCTATTATGAAATATGCCGGCGTAAAATATCTTGTTAATTTTCCTGTTCCCGGTCCTCTCTATGAAAGAAGTTCTGAGAAATACGCTACTTATAATATGGCAATTCCCGACCAGTTCAGAGCGGATGTGTTTATTGAAGAATTTAATGAAAAATGGCTCGGAGAAGGTAAAGATATGCCACAGGTATTGACCGTAATGCTGCCAAATGACCATGGGGCGGGAGACAGACCTTGGGCTGGTTTTCCGTTCAGAGAAAGCTATATGGCAGATAACGACCTTGCTCTCGGCAGGATTCTTGAATTCCTTTCAAACACTCCATACTGGAAAAATATGGCAGTTATCGTAACGGAAGATGATTCGCAGGATGGAGTTGACCACGTAGATGCTCATCGCAGTTTGCTGATGGTTATTTCTCCTTATGCAAAGAAAAACTATGTGAGCCACGTAAACACATCATTTGGCAGTATTTTCAAGACTATGTTCAATATACTCGGTATTCCGTATTTGAATATTTATGATGCTACTGCTACTGACCTTTCTGATATGTTTACAGGCACACCTGATTTCAATCCTTATCAGGCTTTACCGGTAGATATTAGAGTATTTGACCCACAAAAAGCACTTGACCCGTTTGATGAAGAATTTGATTGGGAGGCGGCTGCAAAATCACCGGAACTTGATAATCCTGCAGATTTTATAAAAGCTGCGGAAGAAAGAGACAGAAAAGAAATCGAAGAAAGAGAAAAATTAAGTAATCCGAGGAGGAAAGAGTAATGAAATATTTTATAGTGGTGTTGTTTTTTGCTTTATTTTCGTTTGACAATCTATCTGCTGAAACAATGAAAATAATGTCTTATAATATAAGATATGCAGCCCCTGAAGACTATAATTCGGGGAACGGCTGGAACGACAGAAAAGAAAGATTAGTTCAGTTTTTCAACTATCATCAGCCACAAATAATTGGTATGCAGGAGGTTACTTGGGAGCAACTGCAATATCTTGAAAAGAATTTAAAAGATTATTCTTGGTTTGGGGTTGGAAGGGATGACGGTAAAAAAGGAGGAGAGTTTGTACCTGTGTTTTATGATAATACACGATTTGAATTGATTGAAGGCGATAATTTCTGGCTGTCAGATACTCCCGAAAAATCGAGCATTGGTTGGGATGCGGCATTGAATAGAATTGTAACATATGTATTACTTAAAGATAAGATTACTAAAGAAAAATTCTACTTCTTCAACACACATTTCGACCACAAAGGTGAAGAAGCAAGATTAAATTCAAGTATATTGATTATTGAGAAAATTAAATTACTGGCAAAAGATTTTCCTGTGATTTTAACAGGTGATTTTAATACAATTCCCGATTCTGCTCCCTATAATGAACTGGTTTCAATTCTCAATGATGCATATTTGGTAAGCAACACAAAACCCTATGGTCCGGTAGGTACATCTTCAGGTTTTGATGTTTGTTCTGATAAGACATTAAAAAGGATTGATTTTATTTTTGTTAATGATAAAGTAGATGTTCTAACTAATGCAAATCTCACTGATTCATATTATAAAAATTATCTTTCTGACCATTTACCCGTAATTTCAGAAATTAATTTAAAGGTTCAAAAATGATAAGAATTATTATTGTTTTCTTTTTCCTGCAGATGACTTTATTTGCCCAAAATCCTGCTTATGAGACATTTCTTTATAATAATTATAAGTTGGGACAGAGAGCAGGAAATATTCCCGGTGGTGAATTTGAAAATCCAAGGTCTTTGAATAAAACAATATCTGTTGAATTGGCACCTGTTAATTTTGCCGGCAATAAATCAACTGAAAGATTGCAGAATATAGTTCCAAATAATCTTATTAATACTGACAAATTTGCTATCGAATTTTGGGTGCTTAATCATGTTGACCAACCTGTCGGCGCCTCCGCATTTATAAGAGATTCAAAGGATGGAAATTCAGTTCCTGTTACATTTGGATTTTACGATAAGGAGTTTATTCTTAATATTGAATCTGATGATGGAGTATATACAAAGATTTTGAATATGGACTCTCTCGCAAAAGCAGTTGGAATTGGTGATAGAAGTAGGGATTTCTCTTATAAATCATGGAATTATCAGTTTGTAATGACTTATGATAACGGTAAATGTGAGATATTTATCAACAAACATAAAGTATTTTCTGAGAATAATATTCCACTGCCTGTTAAAACATCAGTTCAACAGATTGAACTTGCCGCTTATCTCGAAAATGAGCCGTTTATGGACTTGTCAAATCTCGTAAGATATTTTGCATATTATGATGAAATTCCTGATGAAAATGCCGGAAATTCCAAATATGAATTATTTACTGATATGATAGACAGAGGAATTCTGCATCCGAATAAATTTCATTTTAATGCAGGACCTTATCTGACTTATGCTACTCAAAATTCTGTAAATATACTTTGGGAAACTGACAGACCTGCTGATTTTATGATTGAATACGGCACTCAATTACCGCTAAATCAATCAAAAAGAATTTCTAATTTGAAAATCGAACAAAATGATTCAAGTAACGAAGAAAAGTTGATTAATGAAATTACTCTCGATGGTCTAGAACCTGCTACAAAGTATTTTTACAATATTAAAGCAAAAAGTGAAACTGGCGAAACAATCGAGTCCGGTATTCTTACTTTTGGCACTGCAGTTCAGGAAGAGTCACCTTTTTCATTTGTTGTAATCGGAGATACAGAAGCAAGAGCCCATATTAATGACCAACTAGCAAAATTAATCTGGGGCGAAAGACCAAACTTTATGCTTATAGCAGGTGATTTGACGGATGGTGGCTGGCAGTCCAATAAATATGAATGGAATTATGAGTATTTCCAAGGAATGAATCAAATAATATCTCGTATTCCTGTTTATCCAATATTGGGAAATGGAGAGGGCGATGTTTACTGGTATGACAGATACCAATCTCTACCAGGAACAGGCGAATTGTATTCATTCAAATACGGTAATTCTGAACACTTTATGCTCAACAGTAATAAAAAAGAGCTTTTTGCAGAAGGTGAAAGATATTATAATTGGCTGGACAGTGCTTTGGGCAAATCCACTGCCAAATGGAAATTTGTTACATTTCACCATGCTCCATTCTCTTCAGACGAAGATGATTACGGTAATACATGGGAAAGAAACTCCACAAACGGAGACTTGAAAATCAGAAAAATCACTCCGCTTTTTGATAAGCATAATGTGGATATGGTATTTTATGGTCATCTGCACAGTTATGAACGTTCATTTCCGATTAAGAATAATAAAATTGATGATGACGGAACATATTACATCCTTGCAGGCGGTGCAGGCGGTAATTTAGAGAATTTCAATCCTGTAAAAACATGGTTCAATCAGAAGGCATATCGGGGGCATCATTACGTAAAAATTGATATAAATGATGATTTGCTTGAGTATTTTATGTATGATATTAACGGAAGTTTACTTGATACTTTTGTTATTGAAAAGGAGGAATTATAATGAAAGTAACAATAATTATTATTTTTTTATTATCTGCTCAATTCTTATTCCCAAACTCCGATTTGGGGATAAGTGAAAGTTCAGCCTCCAATTGGGAAAGGGCAGGGGTGAGGGAAATGGTTGTCCACAGAAAAGGCGTTATCAAATCGGAGTTTGGTAACGAGGGTAAACGTTTTTATACATTCTTATTCCCGAATAGCGAGACTGTTTTAAAACTAAGCAATTCAAATAATTTAATAAAACACAATCTCCTAAAACTCCCTCTCCCTCAGGGAGAGGGCAGGGGTGAGGGTCAATATGGATTTATTGTTATTGACTTTTTACACAGTCTCACCGATTTGGGGATAAGCGAAAGCCCTGTCTCCAATTGGGAGAGGGCAGGGATGATGGTAAGTGATAGTCTCGAAAACCAAATCCCTCAAAATGATTTTAAAACATATTTCTTAACTGATACCGTAGTTGTTACTGCTGACAGGCAAAGTCAGAATCTAATGAATGTCAATTCTTCCATCTCAGTTTTATCAAGTGAAGAAATCAGCTTATCACAACCAAGAACTACACCGGAAGCTCTTTTGACTACTCCGGGTGTGTTTATGCAAAAAACTAATCATGGTGGCGGTTCTCCATTCGTAAGAGGTCTTACGGGACAGCAGACGTTAATATTAATTGACGGTATCAGACTTAATAATTCCATTACACGTTCAGGACCTAATCAGTACTTGAATACAGTTGACCACAATTCACTAAACAGGATAGAAGTATTGAAAGGTGCAGGTTCAGTAGAATATGGCAGCGATGCCATAGGAGGTACTGTAAATCTGATTACCGAAAAACCTGATTTTTCCAAATCACGCTTTTATTTGAATTCTGAATTAAATGCTCATTATATGACTAATGATATGGAGAAGAGCGGGCATCTAAAAATTAAAGGCGGAAATAAAAATATTGCTTTTCTTGGCGGATTTACTTATTCTGATTACGGTGATATTTATGGTGGTTCGGATTCTGAATTGCAATCTCCAAGCGGTTATGAGCAAATAAGCGGTAATTTTGCTTTGAAATTAAAAACTTCTGAAAACAGCAGTTTGCTCCTTTCATCAGAATTACTTCAGCAGAATGAAGTACCGATTTATCATAAGGTAGTTCTTGAGGATTATGAATTTAATTATTTTGAGCCTCAATACAGGAATTTGAATTATGTTGATTTTTCAGGTATAAATCCGGGTAAAAATGTATTCAATAAAATATTTTCAGATTATTCAATAAAATTATTCAATGCGAATACAGAAGAAGGAAGAATACTGAAAAAAAATTCTTCTGATATTAAAAGAGAAGATAATGATAAATTAACAAATTATGGTTTTTCTGCACAGTTTGGGTCTCAGTTTAGCAGTATCTGGAATATGACTTCAGGCGTTGAAGGCTATTTTGACAAAGTTAATTCAGCAAGAAAGGAAATAGACTTAAACAATAACAGTACAGAATTTAAGCGCGGACTTTATCCTGATAATTCAGAATTTAATAATATTTCCATTTTCAATTTGCATAAATTCAAATATCATAGTTTTATTTTCGATGCCGGAATCAGGTACAATACTTATAAAATTTTTGTTCCTGAAGAAACTCTCGGTGATATTGAGATTTTTCCTCAGGCTTTTATCTGGAAAGCCGGAATAGCAAAGAAATTCGGGAAAAAACATTTGCTTGGTTTCAGTGTAAATAAAGCGTTTCGCGCTCCGAATATTGATGATATGGGAACTCTTGGTATTGTTGATTTCAGATATGAAGTGCCTGCAAATGATTTGGAGCCGGAAAGCTCTATCAATATGGAAATGAATTATAAACTAAATCTTGAAAGACTTTGGTTTGAAATTTCTTTGTACAGAAATGAACTTACAGATTTTATAAAACGTGAAAGAGCAACATATGGCGGAGCAGACAGCATAGACGGTTATCCCGTTTATATGAAAATGAATACATCGGAAGCATACATTCAAGGTTTAGAGACTTATGCAAAGTATCAAATTAATTCTAAACTTAACACCGAAGCATTTTTGACTTATACTTACGGACAAGATGTAACTTCTGACAGCCCGATGAGGAGAATACCGCCCCTTTATGGAATGTTAAAATTGAATTATGCAGTAATGAATAATCTTTTTGTTTCAGGCGAATTACTATTTGCCGGAAAGCAGGACAGACTTTCTTCAGGTGATATTGATGACAACAGAATACCAGAAGGAGGTACTGATAGCTGGCAGGTACTTAACATTTATACTAATTACAGATATAAAGGGTTTGATTTTTATCTGGCATTACAAAATCTGTTGAATGAAGATTACCGTTATCACGGTTCAGGAATCAATATGTATGGCAGAAGTGGAAAATTTGGTATCAATTATAATTTGGATGTTTAATGAAACAATCCCTCTTCTCGCAAGTGTCTTGTCCCCCGCTGGCGGGGGAACTAAAGGGGGTGGAGAATTTCGAGAAATACCAAATATTTCAAAGTGCATATTATTTTATCCACCTCCGTCCCTTGCGGGACACCTCCGCCTGCGGAGGATAAGTTTGGAAAAGGGAGAAAATTTCTTCTGTCTGCATCCAGATTTATTGGGGCTTTTATCAGGGAGGTGCTACGTAGTAGCGGAGGATTGTTTAAATGAATTTTTACAATATGGGAAATATTATGAAGAAATTTATATTTTTATTGATGGTTTTGACTTATGGAATGTATGCTCAACCAAAGATAATTGCTCACAGAGGTGCGTCATTCATTGCTCCTGAAAATACTGAAATCGCATACAAAAAAGCATTTGATATGGGCGCTAAAGCTGCAGAATGTGATATTTATATGACGAAAGACAACCAAATAGTTTTGTCTCATGATGCAAATCTCAGAAGAACTGCAGGGATAAATATTGATATTACAAAGTCTGATTTTGCTGATATAAAGGATATTGATGTAGGCTCATTTAAAAATGAAAAATACAAAGGTGAAACTATTCCATTATTAAAGGATATTATTGATATTTTACCTAAAAATACTCAATTTTTTATTGAAATAAAGGACGGCAAAAGAATAATTCCATATCTTAAAAAAGTGATAGATAATTCAGGAAAAAAATCTCAGATAGTCATAATTGCATTCGATTATGAAGTATTAAAAGAATCCAAATCTAAAATGAAAGACATTCCTCACTATTGGTTAATTTTTGAAGAGTATCAGAAGAAAGATGCGATTGAAAAAATTAGAAATGCAAATTTTGAAGGGATTAATGCGAAGTATTCTATTCTTGACAGTAATTTTATAGCAGAGATTAGGAATGAATGGTATAAGTGCTATGCCTGGACAGTTAATGACCCTGTTGTTGCTCAAAATCTTACTAATTGGGGAATAAACGGAATTACTACTGACAGACCTCAATGGCTTAATGACTATCTGACAAATGCTGTTAAAGTATTTTCTAAGATTTTTGCTCATAATGATTATGAAAATAAAAATCCACTTTTTGATGCAATTTCTAACGGATGCTATCATATCGAGATTGATATTCATATAGTTGATGATGAATTAATTGTATCCCATGACAAACCTCAGGGTGAAAACTTAAATACAATTGAAGAACTTTATATATATCCTTTAAGAGAATTAATGATGAAAAATCAGGGTGCTGTTTTGAAAAATGCAACAGAACCAATTACATTTATGCTTGATATTAAAGGAGATTCAGAAGAAACATACAATCTTCTGAAAGAAAAATTTATGCCTTATAAGGATTATATTTCAAGAATTGAAAACGGAAAATTTATTAAGGGATATATAAGATTTTTTATATCTGGCAACAGACCTGATCAGGCTATAATGGAAGATGATTTGCAAATATTAGGTATAGACGGCAGACCTGATTTGCTTGAGAAAGGTATTTCTTCAGACATTTGTCCTGTAATAAGTGAATCATGGTCTAATATAATTGACTGGAACGGAGAGGGTGATATTTCTGATGCTGATTTTAATACTTTGAAAGAACTTGCTGATAAAGCACATAAAGAAGGAAAAAAACTCAGGCTATGGGGCAATCCCGATAATGAAAATGTTTGGCAGGTTCATTTGGATGCCGGA
>CAZIXJ010000074.1:0-9579 GCA_964542835.1 uncultured Hyphomicrobiales bacterium | reverse complement strand
GTAAGTATGGGCAGATTTCTTGAAAGAAGTGTAGAGCGGTATTTGAGAGTGAAGGGTGTTATCTCTATTGATACTATTATTCTTGGTAAAGTAAATCGCGCCTGTGGCTTTTACACAAAAGTAACAAACTCAAAATCATGGGGCTATAATGTCCTTGGAATTGTAATAAAAGATGATGAAGATATTTCAAAGAAACCTAAACATATTGAAATTCTTGGAAAACAATCAGAAATTAGGGAGATTCTCGAAAAATATTCTCCCGAAGAGCTTATAATTACACACGACCAGAAAAATACAAAAAAACTCTATGAGATAGTTACCATTGCTGATGATATGGGCATTCGCGTAAAAGTAGAACCTGATTTGTATGATATTTTTACCGGTCAGGCAAAAGTGCAGATGCTCTATGGTATCCCTCTAATTGAAGTAAAATCTCAGATTATCAAACGATATCAGGAAATTCTGAAACGTGCATTTGATATTGTCTTTAGTTTTTTTGTTTTGTTTTTGGGGCTTCCTATCTGGATAATAATAGCATTATTAATCAGAATTGATTCGAAAGGCAAAATAATTTATAAGCAGGACAGGGTAGGAAAGAACGGAAAAGTATTTTTAATGTATAAATTCCGCTCTATGGTGGAAGGCTCTGATAAATCTCAGCAATATACATCTGTCGGCGATAAAAGAGTTACAAAGTTTGGAAGATTTATAAGAAAAACTCATCTGGATGAAGTCCCGCAGTTTTATAATGTTTTGATTGGCGATATGAGTGTAGTAGGACCAAGGCCTGAAGTAAAATCAAATGTAGATAAATTTTCACGTTCTCTATCTCAATATAATCGCCGTCATAAAGTTCGCCCCGGCATTACGGGCTGGTGGCAGGTAAATTATGGTCCTCATGTACTGGATTTGGCAGAAATAGAAAACAGATTAAAAGATGATTTTTATTATATGGAAAATTATTCTCTTACTTTAGATGTAGAAATTGTTGCACGAACTGTTTGGTGCGTTTTTAAAGGTCATGGACAAGCTTAAGGAATGCTTATGAAAAAAATTGTTGTTATACCGACTTATAATGAAATTGAAAACATTGAGAATATCATCAATGCAATATGGGAAGTAGTGCCTGATATGCATATTCTAATAGTTGATGATAATTCTCCGGATAAGACAGCTGAAAAAGTTATTGAAATTCAAGAGAACAATAACGGGCTGTTTTTAATGCAGAGAGAAGGTAAGATGGGTCTGGGTACTGCTTATTGTGACGGGTTTCAGTTTTGTCTCGAAAGAGATTATGAAATTATTATGGAAATGGATGCAGATTTCTCGCATGACCCAAAGGAAATTCCGAATTTCTTAGAGGAAATTAAAAATTACGACCTTGTAATTGGCTCAAGATACACAAAAGGAGTGAATGTGGTTAATTGGCCCCTTTCCAGACTTCTTCTCAGTTATTTTGCCAATAAATATACAAGTGTAATTACCGGAATGGATATCAAAGATGCTACGGGTGGTTTCAAATGTTTCAGAGCTGAGACTTTGAGAAAAATTAATTTGAAGAAAATCAAGACTAACGGCTATGGATTTCAGATAGAGATGAATTTTCGCTCATGGAAGAATGGAGCCAAAATTAAGGAAATTCCGATTATCTTTATTGACAGACGCTCAGGAACGAGCAAGATGAATAAGGATATTATTTATGAAGCTGTATTTCTTGTCTGGAAATTAAGATTTGGAATTTATACTGAATGATATGCAAAATGTTGATATATCCATAGTAATTGTCAATTATAACGTAAAAGATTTTCTGTATAAGTGTCTTACGTCTGTAAGAAATGCCTCTCAAAATCTCACGGTAGAGACTATTGTTGTGGATAATGATTCTTCAGACGGTTCTCTGGATTTTTTGAAGCCAAAATTTCCTGAAGTAAACTTCATTGCTCTTGATGAAAATATTGGATTCGGCAGAGCCAATAACTTGGGTTTTGAAAAAGCTAAAGGAAAGTATATTCTAATACTTAATCCCGATACTATTCTTGAGGAATCCACTCTTGACGTAATGAAAGAGTATATGGATATTCATCCGAATACCGGCATTTCAGGTTGCAGAGTATTGAATGATGACGGTACTTTCCAGCTTGCCTGCAGAAGGGGATTTCCTACTCCCTGGGCAGCTTTTACGAAGCTTACTGGTTTGCAGTCGCTTTTTCCCAAGTCTAAAATATTTGCCAAGTATAACCAGACTTATAAATCAATAGATGAAACTTACGAAATAGATGCCGTAATCGGTGCGTTTATGTTTGCGAGAGCTGATGTAATCAAAAGGCTGGAAGGATTTGCCCCTGAATTTTTTATGTATGGTGAGGATATTGATTTGTGCTACAGAACAAAGCAATTGGGATATTCGGTTGATTATGTTCATACTACTTCTATTATTCATTTTAAAGGTGAAAGTACCAAACGCAGTACAATCAATGATGTAAAGCATTTCTATGATGCTATGAAGATATTTGTGTCGAAACATTACGGTAAATCATCAATATTTTTATCATTTCTGAAGCTCGGTATATTTTTAAGGTCAATAATTGCGTATTTTTCTAAATATTCAAGGGAAATACTTATTATTATCGGAGATTTGCTCATTGTAAATGCAGCACTTCTTTCAGGCACTTATTTCAAATTCGGCTCTGTGCTGGGATTTCCTGACCATGCTTATCCTGTTGTATTCATAGTAGTTTCGCTGATAGTATTTTTCTCAATGTTTTTTTCGGGAGAATATTTCGAGGGAGAGCATAAAATTACAAAATCCACTTACGGATATTTGATTTCATTTTTTGTATTATCCTCTCTTACGTATTTTTTCAAGCAATACGCTTTCAGCAGGGGAGTAGTATTATGGACGATAGGATTTTCTATTATTCTGAGCGGATTTCTGCGTGCATTTTTTGCCCTTTTTGATAGCACAATAGGCAAAAAAAGAAAGAAAAATATACTAATAGCAGGCTTTAATAATAATACTTTAGGATTAATTGACAAACTGACAACTTACAGGAATACTAATTTGAATATTACTGGATTTTTGTCAATTGATGAAGACGACTTAAAAATCAATACAGATTTGCCAAATCTGGGCAGCTACAAATCAATAAATGATATAATAAATAAGAATAATATTGATGAAGTTATCATTACTGAAAATAAATTAAATAAATCGGAATTAATCCGTATAATCTCCGCTTCATCAGATAAATCTGTCAGGTTTCATGTAGCATCGGAATATGATGAACTTATTGCATCAGAAATGCTGGATGAGATTACAGGAGAGCAACCCGGAATAAAAAAATATAATATAGCACATTTTCGTTTTAAATTAATGAAGAGGCTCTTTGATATTTTACTGTCTTTTATAATGCTTACTTTATTGCTTCCCGGTTCGCTTATTTTAAGTTTTAAGCGAAGAAGTTTTTTAAAAGATTTATTATTAATTTTAATTTCTAAAAAGACTTTTGTGGGTACTTACACCAAAAGCAGTCTCCGGAAAAATTCAATAACAAGTCTTGCTGAACTTGTAAACAGAGGCAATTTAAAAAGCGAAACAATTAAGAGCATTGATGAGCATTATTTGCAGAATTACAGTATATCATTAGATTTAGAGATTTTGTATAAATATCTGATAAGGAAAAACAGTGATAAAAACAATACTCGAATTTGAAAAACCAATTTACGACCTGGAAGATAAAATAAACGAGATGAAAGAGCTTGGAAAAAGCGTAGATTTATCTCTCGAAATAAAAAATCTGCAGAAAAAAGTAGATAATCTGAAAACGGATATTTACAAAGATTTAACAAGATGGCAGCGAGTGCAGATAGCCCGCCATCCTGAAAGACCCTATACTCTTGATTATATTAATAATGTATTTACTGATTTCACAGAACTTCACGGCGACAGAAAATTCAAAGATGACCCTGCAATAGTAGGCGGTATGGCAAAGCTCGGTGAAGAATCAGTAATGGTAATCGGGCATCAGAAAGGAAGAGATACCAAATCCAATCTTTACAGAAATTTTGGTATGTCCAATCCTGAAGGATACAGAAAAGCATACAGGCTTATGAAAATGGCTGAGAGATTCAATAAGCCGATAATCACTCTTCTTGATACTCCTGGAGCATTTCCCGGGCTTGAAGCTGAAGAGAGAGGACAGGCAGAGGCTATTGCCGATAACCTCCTGCTTATGTCGGGCTTGAAAGTTCCGATAATCGTTGTAATTATCGGTGAAGGTGCATCCGGCGGTGCAATAGGGCTTGGAGTTGGCGACAGAATTCTGATGCTTGAAAATTCATGGTATTCCGTAATATCACCAGAGTCCTGCTCAAGTATTCTATGGAGAAGCTGGGAGCATAAAGAAGAAGCTGCGGAAGCTCTGAAACTCTCCGCAGAAGACCTCAGGGAGCATTCAATTATTGATGAAATAGTAAATGAGCCACTGGGCGGCGCCCACAGAGAGCCGGAAAAAATGTATGAAATACTGTTGGAAAAATTAGCAAAAGAAGTAAAAGCTCTCAAGAAAATTAAGCCTGAAAAGCTCGTAAAATCCCGCAGGGAAAAATTTTATCAAATGGGAGTATATGAAGAGGAGTAGGCTTTATTTTATAGAATATTATTTTAAAAATAATACTCATAAATCAGATACATTACAAGGAAATAAAAAGCAGGCATTATAAATCTGAAAGATTTGTCAATTTTGTGAGCTTTATCAATTTTGCCTTTTTTGGCATATGTATATGAAAAAAGGCTTTCAATTACACTTATAAATACGATAATAAGAGAACTTATAAAAATTGAATCGAGAAAAGTGAGATATGGTATTTCGGGCATTTGGTCCCCCAGAAAATGTGCAAACGAAACAGCCGAAAGAAGACCAATTGCAATTACTTTTATTCTGTCATTTAATTTTTCTCCAACCATCCAGAATACAGTCCATGTAACCATTACAATCAATACCATAGGAATAAGAAGTCTCCATATATAAAAATCACCTTTTCTGGAAGTATTAATATTAAAAATTATCTGAGATGATTTGTAACTATGCCTGAAATCTTTTACTGTTTGCTCTTTTTGGCTGTATGAATTAAATTGCCAGTCCACCGGCATAGCATTTTTTTCAATATCCGTAAAGGCGGAATCTGCTTTGAAAATTACCTCCTTGCTGCTAAAACCGAAAGGTTCGATAATTACTGACAAATTTTGAGTGTCGAATGGAAATTTTTGCAGTTTGGGAAAATATTTTAAACTGACTTCGATAAGCATTTGAAGTTGAGTATCTCCATTACTGAAAACTGTAAGTATTTGATTGTTCAGTGTAGTCTTTTGCAGTCCATTTCTGAAATCAGGGTCGGGCCACCAGATAGTATTAAGCGCCTCCCGAGCAGCATCTTCTTCAAATATTACGGGGTCGCATCCTGTATCTTCAGCGTTAAAACTGTTCAAATAATCATTCCATTGTAAATGCAATATACCTTGTATGATGAATCTTTCCTTTGGTTCGTCAATATCAGATATGCTGATTATTTCCAGCCCAACTTTTACATTTGTAGGCTCTAATCCGGGTCTGCATAATTCTCTGTCATCTGAAAATATTGAAACCGGAGCAGATGTTAATATTTTAGTTGCAATTATTAAAAGAAATAGTAATATTTTCATAAATTGATAATAATAATATTTTACTAATATTACAATTATGACTCAAATAAAAGATTTAAGTGTAAAGGATGTGTTAAGTTGGAAAAAAAATAAAATGTTTTGTGATGAAAATTTATTAGATTAAATTCGATTTTACTTATTATAAGAGCCGTCTTGACATCCGAAAGGCGGTCAAGACGGCGAATTAATTTTTCATTACATTTATTTTTTCAATGCCAATAATTGATATTGACTTATTATTGATGCTCTGTATATACGCATGTATTTTCTGAACGTATTCTATTCTAATTCAGGAAGCACAAATTTTAATGTTTCTTCTGAAAGTTCTTTCATAGCGAGAAAAGTGGGTTTTGGATATTTGTCAAATTCTTTGGAGATAGCTATCTGATCGAAGTTAGCCCCTTCTGATTCTTCAGTTGGTATTACATCTGCGAGTCTTGCGTCCAGTTCCATTTTTATATCATCATTAATCTGCCTTGTTCGGAATCCAAGAGCTACAATGGACTGATAAATAGAACCTTTGGCTGATTCCTTGGTTCTCAATTCTACCGGATTTACAATATAATTTTCCAAATCAATACCTTATTAAATATAAATACACATTTTCTAAACTACAAATATACGAAATTTATAAATATTTTAAAAATATATTTTTTAAATTGTAAACTTATCGTTAATTTGAAAGATTGAATTGTACTTTTTTTTATAGATTGAGATATGCAGAAATTATATTACTCAATAACGGAAGTAAGCCGTGAAACAGATGAAGAAACTCATATCCTTCGGTATTGGGAGAAGGAGTTTTCTCAGTTGAATCCCAAAAAAAACAATGCCGGAAACAGGGTTTATTCTGAAAATGACCTGAATATCGTGCGTCAGATAAAATCTCTTATTAGAGATGAAAAGCTTTCGCTTGCCGGCGCAAAAGAAAAAATGGCTGAATTTCATTCTGCCGGTGATAAAAGTAGTAATGATGGTAATTCAGTTTCGTTATCTGAAAATGAACTTCTGGAAATGAAAAAATTATTGAAAGAAATTTCTGATTTTTTAAAAAAATAATTGAATAAGAATGAAAAATAAGAATATTTCTGTTGTTTTTATGGGAAGTGCAGATTTTGCAGTACCATCTTTGAAAGCAGTTTACGAAAAATATAATCTGAAAGCGGTGGTTACTGTACCTGATAAACCCAAAGGAAGAGGCAGGAAGATACTCCCGTCACCCGTAAAAAAAGCAGCACTTGATATTGATGCCGAAATCCTGCAACCCGATAATCTCGAAGATGAGGATTTTATTTACAGATTAAAAGAATTATCACCCGATTTCATTGTAGTAATAGCATTTAGGATTTTGCCTGAAAGTGTGTATTCATTATCCCGGATAGCTACATTCAATATTCACGGAAGTTTGCTTCCTAAATATCGCGGGGCAGCACCTGTACAACGGGCTGTAATGAATGGTGAAAAAATTACGGGTCTTACGAGTTTTATCCTGGATAATAAAGTAGATACAGGCAATATTGTAATGCAGGTAACAGAAGAGATTTCTCCCGATGATACTGCCGGTGATTTGCATGACAGACTTATGCTAAAGGCTGCCTCATTAACGCCGGATACGATAGATATTCTTTCTGAAGGAAATTTTTTACCAAAAAGTCAGGATGATTCTAAAGCAACAAAAGCACCAAAACTTTTCCGAAAAGATTTGAAAATTGATTTTAATAATTCAGCAGAAAAGGTTAGAAATTTTATTCATGGTACTTCTCCCGTGCCGGGAGCATGGACAATTATTAATGGCAGGAATCTGAAAATACTCAGAGTAGGAGTATCCGAAAAAAATCTCAATGCTGGAGAGTTTTTAATAAATAATAATGATTTTTTAATCGGATGCGATGATAATACACTATCTTTAAAAGAATTTCAGTTTTCAGGGAAGCCTCCTGTATCTGTTCCGGTTTTTATCAATGGTTACAGGGGTGAAAAAAGTGGTTTTGCAGAATAAATTTTTATGATAGAAATAATTGTATTAAATTTGGAAAAATTTAGATAAAAATATTGAAAATTGAAAATGAAAAAAATAGCATTATTTGAAAATGACGGCAAACTCGAAGCAATTAAATATGCAGAACTAACTGCAAAAAAATTGCTGGATTTGGGAGCTGAGGTATTTGCAAGACGAAGACTGTTAGAAGATTTTGATGATGAAGTAAGAAAATCTATTACAGAAATTCAACTGTCAGAATTTGAAAAATACGCCGATGCAGTTGTTTCTTTCGGAGGTGACGGTACTATGCTTTCTGCTGTGCAGCAGATGCTAAATACTGAAGTACCGGTAATGGGAATTAACGTCGGCAAGCTCGGATTTCTTGCGGAATTTTCCGTAAGCCGCTTAGATGAAGCACTTGAAGATTTGATTAACGGTAATTACAGAGTAGTGGACAGAAGTTGCCTGCGTACTGAAATAGAAAATTCAGTTTATTATGCTTTGAATGATTTTGTAATTGAAAAGCGTGATATATCTCAGATGATTACGGTAAAAACTTTTACTGATGAGCATTATGTGGGAGACTATACGGGAGATGGCGTAATCATTGCTACTCCTACAGGCTCTACTGCATATTCTCTGTCAAGCAATGGTCCGATAATAGCCCCATCTACAAATGTATTGTGCATCACTCCTATTTCGCCGCATTCTCTTACATTACGTCCGCTTGTAGTACCTGATAATACAGAAATACGGATAAAAGTGGAATCAAGCGACAGGCATGCTATTCTTGTAGCAGATGGTAAAGTAAAGCGAACTCTTGAGCATGGCGAAGACATAATTTTCACTTTATCCGAATCAAGAATTAAATTAATTAAACCAAGTAATAATTCATATTATGATGTATTGCGAGAAAAACTCCTCTGGGGCGCCAATGCATTCAATAATCAGGTATAGACTATGGAGATGTTATCCGCATTATACTGGGATGTAATCAAAGGTTTTGATATTGGTCCTCTTTCAATAAGATGGTATGGGATTTTATTTGCTCTTGCATTTGTGGTAAGCTATCAGATAATGCTGTCAATTTTCAAAAGGGAAGGGAGAACCCAGAAAGAACTGGATTTTCTTGCAATCATTATTGTAATTGCCACGGTTGTAGGTGCGAGGCTCGGGCATACTCTTTTGTATGATCCGGGATATTATTTATCTAATCCCATAGAAATATTAATGATAAGAAAAGGCGGGCTTGCTAGTCACGGGGCAGCAATTGGAATTTTATTGGGATTATGGATATTTGTAAAGCGAAGCAAGGGGATTTCTTTTATGTGGATATTAGACAGGGTTGCGATTTTAGTTCCGCTTGCCGGCAGTTTTATCAGAATAGGTAATTTTTTCAATTCCGAAATTCTCGGCAAACCTTCTGATTTGCCATGGGCTGTAATTTTCGGTTCTGTGGACAGTATCCCGAGGCATCCCGTACAGCTTTATGAAGCATTCAGTTATATGATAATATCTTTTATACTTTTTTTCCTTTATTTTAAAAAAGATATGGCGAAGAAACCCGGCGTTTTGTTTGGTTTGTTTCTGATATTGCTATTCGGTGTAAGATTTTTCCTTGAGTTTTTCAAGATGAATCAGGCTGAATTCGCTACAGGCTGGATGATAAATATGGGTCAGTTGCTGAGCATACCATTTATATTGGGGGGATTTTACTTCTTATTAAGGGGAAAGAAGGAATAAGGATTATTTCAATTTTAACTTCCGGAGTTTCCATTTACAATGTAAACTTCTTTACATTCGTAATGTAAACTATGTTGAATAATGGCAAATATTCTGATGATTTTAAAGCGTGATATAGAATTGGCATATGAACTCCAAAATGAGCTTATCAAAA
>CAZIXJ010000073.1:0-9592 GCA_964542835.1 uncultured Hyphomicrobiales bacterium | reverse complement strand
TGTGTATAGATTTCGGAATTTCAGGTGTCCTCGCCTGAAATAAACAGTCGAGGACGACTGTTCTACCAAGCATATATTGCTATTCTTGTTGTCAGTTTGGTATTAGTATTAGCAATCAGGAGTTTGCGGGGACGTGTGTTCTATATTCAATATATATAAAAAAACCTTCCGAAGAATATCAAATCTTCGGAAGGTAATTAAATTTACAATTAAAAATAAATCAATTAATTTATTTCTGAATATTAGGTTCTTCAAGCCCGAATTTCTGTCTCTTATCAGCCCGCTTAAGCTGGAATGCAAGGAATATGGAAATTACACCACATAATACAAGTACCAGAACGGGTATCTTGTAGTCATAATAATTCAGCAAGTCATTTGCCTGCATTATTTTTACAAGCTCACTTATTTCTCCGCCTGTAAGACTGCCGTCAGTTTTAAGACTTTCTTCAATTTGAAGAAGGAATTCTTCGGCGTCAGAGCCTGCAAACTCTTCATGTTCCATCTTGATTTCACTTATAATTCCATCAAGCCTTCCAATTACTTCTTCCTGAGAATTTTGCTCATTTACTTCAAGATTACTTCTGATAGCATCAATTTCAGCTTTTGTTTCCTTATTTACCGGAATAGCAATAAGTAATGCACCGATTCCCCAGAAGAAGAGACCCAGCCCCCAGTTCTGAACGGTAAACATACTTGCATATGCAGTACCGAGTCTGTTTTCAGCAACGATTTTTGCAACAGAAGGCCACATAGCGGCAGGAACGAGAGAAAATGCAACTCCAAGACTTAGAAGTCCGAGATAAGCAAACATAGGAGCATTTGAAAGAGAAAGCGACAAGTGTGCAAAGATAAGAAGCAATGCTCCAAGTATCATAAGTGAGGCTGCTTTACCTTTCTGATCCACATAACTTCCGAATATCGGAGTAAATATAATAGTACCGAGAGGAATAAGAGCTGATGTTTTCGGTCCGTTATTAAGCCATGTACCAATTAATTCATTATTAAAATAAACTATTGCAGCAAATAGTGCAAGTATTACTACACGGGTTACATTCTTATTGGTATTTCCTTTTATATTATTCGGTATAAGAGTAATACCAAGAGCAAATATAAATACCACAATATAAACGAATGCGTTACCCATCGCTTCACTGCCAAAAAGAACTACTGATGAGCCTTCAGGCAATACATATGAAAAGCCGAATTTATTTACAAGCAGATCCGGTGCATACTGAATGAACGGGAATACTGCCGAATAGAATGCAACGCATAATAAAGTAATGTAAACAAAAGAGCTGTTTTTTACGAGTTTAATCAAATCAGCAAATTTAAAGTCTTCTGAAGTATCTGCTTTGGCTTCTGTTGCTGTTTTTGGCTCTCTTGCAGCGTTTGCTTCTTCTATAGCAGCATCTTGTTTGTCAAGTTTGTAATCAAATACTGTATAAATCATAAACATAATCATAGAAAGCCCTATGAGAGTAGCAGCGAATACTACGGCAGGAGCTACAGTACCTCCGGCTACATCCACAGAAATGGCAATGGACATTGCCGAACCGAGCCTGCCGAAGCCCATATTTATTCCCATGGCAAGAGCCACCTCATATCCTTTGAACCACTTGACTATAGTCCTCATTACAAGTACACAAACTACTTCCAATCCTATACCAAATAAAATACGTCCAATTATAAGGCCTAACAAAGTATCGTCAGGCAAAATAATACCGGAAGCAGTAAGAGCAGATATTATTCCACCGAGAGTAGCTATACCTCCAAATACATAGCCGGCTAATCTGATTCCCCATTTGTCGAGTATAATACCACCGACTATAATCATACCAAACACATTGGCAATCGTAGTGAGACCAATCATTCTTCCGAATTCTTCACTTGTGAATCCATATTCACTTTCCATCAGGTCCTTCAAGCCTGAATAAAAATCCTGGAAATAATAAGTGGAAAACATTAATCCACTTATCAAAATAAGGACTAACCATCGCATCCCGACGTTGTCTCTTAGCGTAGTTTGAATCTGTTCCTTCATAGCATCTCTTAATTTGTTTAAAAATTTCGCAAAAAATAAATCTAAAATAAGAAAAAATATCTGTTTAAAAAATTTCTAAATCAATATTTTTTTATTTATTTCAAAAGTTCTTATTTTTAATAAGATTTTCAGAGTGATTATTATACAGTTATGCTACTAAAATTCAACAAAGTACCGAACGAATATATTATAAATTATGATTGCTGAAAAATTGTTAAGAAATCTTTACATTTCTAAAATATATTGCTTGAATTTTAAAAATATTTAGTAAATTGTAAATTATGTTCAGATATGGAATCTGACAATTTTTTTAAGTTTTTTTTAAGGTAAAAAAGCCATGAAAACTTTATTAACTTCGATTGTGTTTCTTTTCTTCCTCGCGACGGTTTTAAATGCAAATTTAAAGCCTGATACAAAGGCGTCTAAGATGGACATCAAAAGTCCGCAGAGTGTTGCTGATTATTTATTGAATGTTGCAAAAAATGCAAAACAGGTAAGCCGCAATGACGGGAATTTCTTTGCATTGCCTGATGAAAGGCTTGTTTCTTCTTACACTGAAACAAGAGATTATTTAGATGGTGAATTTGGAGACTGGTACCCTTACAGTAAGTCGGAATATACTTTTAATGAAGCAGGACAGCTGACTGATATTTACGAGTATTATCTGGATGATGAAACAATGGAGCTGGCGCTAACTATGCGTATGGAACTGGAGTACAACGCCGACGGTAATATGTCAAGAGATATTATTTATATTTTTTCGCCTGAGTCAGCACAGTTTCTTGAATTTATGAAAGTAGAAATGGAGTACAATCTTAATGAAACTATGCGTGGGATTGTAATTTACCAGATGGATTTTATGGAAATGAACTGGTTTGTATATCAAAAAGAGACATTTGAATATAATGATGGCAATCTGACCGAAGAATCGCATTTTGCAGTACATTCGGAATCGGGTGAACTTATTAATATTAGCTATATTGATTATTTTTATGATAACAGCGGATATCTTGATATGAGCAACGAATTCATGCTTGATGAAATGTCAGGAGAGTTTATGCCGTATTATGAAATTGATTATACGACTGATAATGATGGTAAAGTAATTGAGGCAACAGAATATTTTTGGATATTGGAGACTGAATCCTGGATGGCTGATGGAAACACTATCTACGAATATGATGCTTCGGGCAATCCTTCTATGGAATTATTCAAATATGCTTATGATGAACCTAATATATTTTATGACACTGAAAAAATTGAATATTCTTATGCAACTGAGCTGAATTATGATAATTATATGATGCCGATAAAATCATTCTTTTATCCTGATTATAGTGAACATATTGTAAATGTTCCTTTGGGATATATTGAATATGAAATATTTGACGATAATTGGGAAGCTTATTCCAAAACTTCATATTTATATGCAAATGGATTAAGCAGTGTAGATGATATTATTAAAAGCAGTGTGAATATATTTCCAAACCCTGCATCGGAATTTATTGAAATATCTCTCCCGGAAAATTACAATTTTAACTCTGCAGGTGCATCCTGTGAGATAGGGATATATGATTTGCCGGGGAATTTGGTTTTCAACTCTCTGGTTTCAAAGTCCACCTCCGTCCAGATAAATCGGGACACCTCCGCCGGCGGAGGACAAGTAAGAATTGACGTTTCGCATCTTACTAAAGGTGTGTATTTTGTGAAGATTGGGTCTCAGATAGTGAAGTTTGTTAAGAATTAGAGAGATTATCATTGCAGCCGACGGCTTAAGCCATCGGCTGCATTTGTTTAATATTGTGTAATCCGCTTTATCACTACAATACTGCCAATTTTTAATCGCCTCATTGATAATGAGATAATTCATTTGCATTTCTAATTCGTTTTGCCTGACTTTTTTTGATATGGAGTAAATTTCTTTCCATATACCTCTTGCTAATTCAGGCGTCTTCGCCTGAAGATTGCTAAATTACTGAACATGCTAGTAAGTATAATCTACCACAGACAGGGATGTCTGTTCTGCTAAGCCAATGATTTATAGTAGGTCAGAGATACCTCTCATTTTGTTTTCGGTTTGGTGTTAAAATAATATGTTCAATAGGTTTGTTTTAATTAAGTTTGTATCCAAATCTAATTCATTAGATTGTAATTCAGGAAAATAAATTTCAAATATTAACAAATAAAAATCAAACTTTAAAAATATTTATATAAAATACATTATTAAACTAAATAAAAATGATTTATTCATAAAGACATCTAAAAATTAACCAAACAGTATAAAATAAATTCAAAAATATATTGCTGCTCAGTGCTTTATCTAAAAAATATCAATTATCTAAGTTTATTAAAATTCATTTCAGTTTTATATTTTCCTAACAACCCAGCTCTAATTTTGCATAATGTTCATTGTATAATTAACAAATGTTTTTATAATATTGAGGGTTATGTATGAGGTTTACTTACCTTTCCTTGGTTCTGATTCTTGCCGGAATGATGAATCTGTATTCTGCGGCTATGGAATACAGCGTATCCGGCAAAGTAACAGATGTAAATACCGGAGAGCCGCTTGTAGGGGTAACTGTAAGAATTGAAGGTACTGAACTCGGTACTTTCACGAGAACAGACGGAACTTTCAGCTTGAATGTTCCTTCATTCGCACAGAAGCTTCTTTTCAATTATGTGGGTTACGAGCCTGTAGAAGTAGTAATTGAAGATAAAATGGAAATTAATGTTGCTATGAAATCATCCTATATTGAAACTGATGAAATCGTTGTAACAGCACTGGGTGCCGAAAGAGAACAGCGTTCACTCGGTTACTCGGTACAGGAGATTACGGGTTCATCCATAGCAGAATCAAATGAAGCTAACCTTGTAAATTCCATTCAGGGTAGAGTAGCAGGCGTTCAGATTACTAACGGTTCATCCGGAGCAGGGAGTTCTTCCAGAATAGTAATAAGAGGGGAAACTTCTTTGAACTCAAACAATCAGCCGTTATTCGTAGTAGATGGTATTCCTATTAATAATGAAACTGATTTGAGAACAAGCTCCAGAAGTACCGGTGGGAATATGAAAATTGACTTCGGTAATGGTGCTGCCGATATAAATCCTGAAGATATTGAAAGTATGTCAGTCCTGAAAGGACCAAGTGCAACAGCACTCTATGGTTCAAGAGCTGCAAATGGCGTTATTTTGATTACTACCAAAAAAGGTCGCGGACAGAAAGGTCTTGGCATCAGTTTTACTTCAAGTGCTGAATGGGAATCGCTTTTAATTTATCCGGATTTTCAAGACCAGTATGGTCAGGGTAAAAACTTCGATTTTGCTTTTAGTGACGGATATGGCGGTGGAGTAAATGACGGTGTTGATGAATCATGGGGACCAAAGCTTGACGGAAGATTAATTCCTCAGTTTGATTCACCGGCAGCCGGAACTTATACATATCCTGACGGAACTACAGTTCAGCTAAGAGGCGGGGATGTACACGGACTTGAAAGGATCCACGGTTCAAATGGTGTTGACCTTGGCAGAAGAGGTGAAATCACTCCTACTCCGTTTGTATATCAGGGCAATCCGGTAGAAAAATTCTTTGGCATCGGAAAAACTTTACAGAATACAATCGCATTCAGTGGCGGTAATGATGACGGCAGTTTCCGTATGTCATTTGGTAATTTACAAAATGAAGGTATCGCACCAAATACAGATTACTTCAGAAATAACGTTACTTTATCAGGCACTTATGATTTATCGGACAGACTAAAAATAGAAGGAAATGCTCAGTATATTAATACATGGAGCAATAACAGGGTAGTAAACGGTTACGGTTCTGAAAGTGTGATGTATCTGTTTACATGGTATGGAATGAGCGTAAATACACACAGTTTGAAAGACTACTGGCAGAGAGGACTTGAAGGATTCCAGCAGTTTAATTATAACAACAATTATCATGATAATCCATATTTTACGATGTATGAAAATACTAACGCTCTTGATAAAGACAGATTCCTCGGTAATATTTCAGTAAAATACAGCATACTTGAAAATCTGATTTTGTCAGTACGTTCAGGTGTTGATTTTTATAATGACAGAAGAACTATCAGAAGAGCATTCTCCACTCAAAGATTCCCTAAAGGGCAATACAGAGAAGATAAAATTACTTTCAATGAAATGAATACAGATTTTCTTTTAAATTATTTCAATATGATTGGCGAAGACTGGAATTATTCACTATCATTTGGTGGTAATGCTATGAATCAGATTAATAATTACCATAGTGTTTCTAATAATCAAATGGTAATTCCAAATGTTTATACATTTGCAAATACAGATATTTCTCTTGTATCTCAGCTTGATAACAGAGAAAAAGCAATTAATTCAATGTATGGTTTTGGTCAGATTGGCTGGAAAAATCAAATTTTCCTTGATGTAACTGCAAGAAATGACTGGTCATCTACTTTGCCTGATGAAAACAATTCTTATTTCTATCCATCAGCTTCATTAAGTGTTGTATTCTCTGATTTGCTCAACATTGATGAAGGACCGTATTTTAATTTTGGTAAACTGAGATTATCACTTGCACAGGTTGGTAATGATACTGACCCTTATTTACTTCAGAATGTATGGAATTTCGGTTCTCCTTTTGGTGATGATTTGCTTGCAGATGAATCATCAGTACTTGCAAACCCTGATTTGAAACCTGAAATCGTAACATCATTTGAAATTGGTGCGGATTTGAGATTTTTGGACAGCAGAGTAGGGCTTGATGTTACTTACTATAATAACATTTCACGAAATCAGATTATCGGTATTCCGATTCCGAATTCTACAGGTTATTCAAACGTATTTATCAATGCAGGTCAGATTTCTTCCAATGGTCTTGAAATATCCCTGAATGCTGTACCCGTAAAACTTGATAATAGCTTTGAATGGTTCGTTGGAGCTAATTTCTCTTATGACAGAAGTTATGTGGATGAACTATCTGAAGGCATTGACCAGTATTCAATAATGGGCAACAGAGTAAGCATAATTGCAAAAGAAGGCGAAAGAATGGGTACTATGTGGGGAACAGGATTCCAGATGTATGACCCTTCTTCAAATCAGCTTGTGGAATATGTGGATGGTTATGCAACTATTGAAAAGAACGGAGAAAGAGTAAAAGTAAATGAAGATAATCTTGAAGTAGTATTTGAAAAAGGCTTGCCTGTTTATGACTCTGATTTGAGGATTATAGGTAACTATAATCCCGACTGGATGCTTGGACTTCAGAATTCATTCAAATATAAAGGATTTGAACTTGGGGTATTATTCGATTTCAAAATCGGTGGTGAAATTTACTCTGAAACCAGACTTATTGCCGCTACTTCAGGTAATATAGCAGAAACATTATGGGGACGCGACCCTGAAAACGGCGGAGCACACGACGGAATATCCAATTCAGGTCTTACATGGGATGACGGAAACGGGCAGAGAACTGACGGCGTAATCGGTGATGGTGTAATGGTTGATGCTAATGGCAATATCGTAGAAAATGACTATGTAGTAGCTGCATCTGCATATCATAACAGAAGATACAGCCGAGGTAATGAAACAGAAGGGATTTATGATGCTTCTTATGTAAAACTGAGAGAAGTGAAACTTTCATATAATTTCCCTAAACAATGGCTTGATGGTATGTTTATAAAGAATTTAAGATTATCATTAATCGGCAGAAATCTTGCAATCTGGACTGAAAGCCCTCACTTTGACCCTGAAACTGTTGCATTTACCGGTAACAGATACATTCCGGGCGTTGAGGCGCATCCAATACCAAGCACTCGTCGTTTTAATTTTGAATTAAATGTTGGAATATAATTAAGAGGATAAAAATGATTAAAATAAAAATAATATTGATTTCTTTGGTTTTTGTATTCTTATTTCCTTCCTGTGATAATTTCGGAGATATGAATGATAATCCAAATGCTCCTACTACCATTGAAAATAATCCCGAATTACTTATGACATATCTGACTAAAAATGTGTCTGAAAGAGTTGCAATGCAGGGCTGGTCAGATGGTGGTTCTATGATGGCTCAGTATAATGCTAAAATTGTATTTACAGGTTTTGATTTGCTCGATTGGGGTGATAACGGCGGATACTGGAGAGATTTGTATAAATATGCAAGGAACTGTAACAATCTTTCAGAAATAGGACACGAAGGTTATCAGGCGGTGGCTCTTACTATGCAGGCTGTTGTTTTTCAGCAGGTAGTTGACCTTTGGGGAAATGCTCCATATACTGAAGCACTGAAAGGCAAAACTGAAAGTGAATATACACCGGCTTATGACAAAGGTGAAGATATTTATATGGATTTGCTGGATAAATTAGAACAGGCAAATGATTTATACATTTCAAATACCGCAGGTATTACCGGTGATATATTGAATAATAATGATTTGACACTTTGGAGAAAATTCAATAACTCTCTTATGCTGAGACTTTATATGAGAATGTCTGAAGTAAAGCCTGATGTAGCTTCAGCAGGATTTGCCAAAGTGTATAATGACCCGGGAAAATATCCGATTCTTTCTAATTCATATGAAAATATTGCTTTGCAGTTTTTGTCTGCTCAGCCAAATACTTGGCCCATACATATGTACAGAGTAGGTTCTTTTGATGAAGTCAGATTAAGTGAAACACTCGAAAGTGTTCTCAAAGCATATGATGACCCGAGACTGAAATTCTGGTTCAGACCAACCAGCGCTTCTGTAGAAGCAGGTAATCCCGAATGGTCTGGTATGAGAAACGGGCTATCTGATGGTGTTGCTTATAATTATAAGGGAGGTTCTCTTAATCTTTCAAGATTTGGTGAATTATTTTTTGATGAACCTAATGCAATGCAGGGAATTCTGATGCTTCAGAGTGAAGTTGAATTTTTACTGGCAGAAGCTGCTTACAGAGGCTGGATAGGTGCAGATGTAAAAACTCATTATGAAAACGGAATAAAAGCATCATTCGATTACTGGGCATCAAGAGCTGAATTTATGGGCGAAACTCTTGAAATGCCTGATGATTATCTTAGCAGAACTTTTGAAGCTAAAACCGAGTATAATGCAGATTACAATGTACCGGTTGCTTATGACGGAACATTAAAACAGATTATAACTCAGAAATGGCTTGCTAATTTCTCAGTACATTATGAAGGTTTTTCTGATTTCAGAAGAACAGGCTTCCCTGATATTATCAAACCGGGACCAGATGCTGTTTACTCTGAAATGCCAAACAGATTTTTCTATCCTTCTGAAGAGCAGGCATTGAATGGCACAAATTATTCTGCTGCTGCTTCACAGCTTCAGCCTTATGGCGATGATATAAGGTCAAAAGTATGGTGGCAGAAGTAGTTTTTTGTTATTGTAATATCTCACAGATGTCCGACACTTTCAAAGTGTCGGACATCTATATTAAAAACTCTGATTTTTTAACCTCTCCTTGCTAACCGGATGCTGAGCATAGTCGAAGTACCGATTTAGCAAGGAAAGTTTCAAACTAAGCTGTGCTTAGTCAGAAAACAAAGTA
>CAZIXJ010000072.1:0-9613 GCA_964542835.1 uncultured Hyphomicrobiales bacterium | reverse complement strand
ATTTTTTATATATTGCATTATGATTTTAAATATTTTTTGATATGAACACTCATTTTGGTAAATGACAAATTAATTTAAGAATTTGATTGGAGAGAAGAATGTCAAGAACACTGAATAAAGTGATGCTTATAGGCAATGTAGGAAAAGAACCGGAATTAAAACACACACCAAGCGGAATACCTGTAATCTCATTTAGAATGGCTACATCTGAAACTTGGAAAGACAGAGAAAATAATTTCAAAGAACATACAGACTGGCATACTATTGTTGCGTGGAGAGGGCTTGCGGAAGTTGTAAACAAACTCGTAAAAAGAGGCTCTAAGGTATTTGTGGAAGGAAAAATACGAACAAGAATCTTCGATGACAAATCAGGAAACAGAAAGCAGGTAGTGGAAATCCTTGCTGACAGCCTGCTACTTCTTGATAACAAAAAGCAGAGAGATAAAGACTTCGAATTCAATTATGATGACAAGAACAATTCTTCAGACAGTGATTATTCAGATAATGATAATTACGACGGGTTTGATAGCTTTAACGAATCAAACAAGGAGATACCTTTTTAATCGGGTTATTTTAAAAATAATTATCACGGGAATATTGAACTTTTAATTGAACAGCGGTTCGATTTGCAGTAATTAGCTGATTGAACCATTGCGATATTGAAATTTTTTTAACGCACAAATATGAAAGATACAAAATCCAATGAAATCAAAGTGGGGGCAATCTCAATTGCCGGAATTTTACTTCTGGTGCTGGGGATTACTTTCGGTAAAAGTCTTAGCTTTAGTAATCCTGAAAATGTATTAAAATTTCGTTTCCCCGAATCTAACGGTTTGCAGAGTGGCGAACCCGTAGTGGTAAACGGAGTGGACAGAGGAAGAGTAATTAAAGTTTTTAATTCTGAAAATGCCGTTACGGTAGAAGCAGAATTAAATGACATTTCCGATATTTATGATGATGCTTCAGCCAAGATAACCATACTGGAAATTACCGGCGGAAAAAAAATCGAAATTCATCCGGGAAATTCCGGCAATCCAATTCAAAAAGACCAGTTTATCAAAGGCACTACACCGCCTGATATTGCAGGGCTTGTAGCTGTAGTAGGCGAGCTTTCCACAGAAGGTGCAAATATAATAAAAAGAATAGATACGCTTACGCTCTATGTAAACAGTTTTCTCAGCGACGGGGAGTTCCTTGAAGATATAAAGCAGACCATGTCAAATGCCCGTTATGTATCAGATGACATCAGATATTTTACTGATAATAATCTTGATAAACTATCTGCTTCCGTTGATAATCTTTATTCTCTTTCAGTTGAATTGCAGGAGGCTTTGGATAACGACTCCCTTAATATCCGTACCATAATGAATGATATAGATGTAGTGCTGGATAATACAAAGCAGCTTACTTCCGATGCAAAAAATACATTTAAAAATGCTGACGAGCTGATTCTGAATATCAATGATATTTCCCGCTCCGTAAAAGATGGTAACGGGGCAGTATCCAAACTGATATATGATGAGAAATTCGCCGCAGAGCTTGATTCGGTTATGGTAAATCTCGAGAGGTTCATCTCGGTTATTAAAGAGCACGGTATAAACGTAAATGTTAGATTAGGCACAAGACCATAGAATATGTCATCAGGTAATAAATACGTAAACCAGGATATTTATGAATATCTGAGAAATTTTTCTTCATCTGAAGATGAATTTTTAAATAATTTGAGAAAACAGTCCAGAAGACACAGAATTCCCGATATAGCCATATCGCCGGAGCAAGGCTCGTTTTTGCAGTTTTTTATCAAATCAATAAATGCAGAAAAAATACTTGAAATTGGTACTCTTGCAGGATATTCGGCAATTACCATGGCAAGAGCGTTACCTGAAAACGGCAAGCTTATCACAATAGAAACCAATAAGTTTAATGCTAAATATGCACAGGCAAAATTCCTCGAAGCAGGGCTGTCTGATAGAATAGAATTAGTAAATGCCAATGCTATGGAGTTTTTAAAGGATTACAAACCCGATTTTTTATTTGACTTTGTATTTCTGGATGCTGACAAGGAAAATTACATAAATTATTTAGATATGCTTTTGCCGTTAATCAGAGAAAAAGGAATCCTTGCAGTAGATAATGCATTTGCCTTTGGACTTATAAATGAAAAAGATTCTTCAAAAATTGAATCCGATTCGATATATAAAATCAGAGAATTTAATAAATATTTTATTAATCATCCTAACTTTTTTCCCGTTACAATCGTTCCTGTGGGTGATGGAATGATAATGGGAATAAAACAGAGCAAAAAATGAAAATCTTTTTTAGCATATTGATTTCGCTGCTTTTAGTAGTTTCATCCTGCAAAACTCCACGCAAGACGGGATTTGAACTGCAAAAGGAAATTATGGAAGATGAATTTCTGAATTATGAAACCGATAAGGATAAAGAAAAAGAAATTTATCTTAACGGCACAAAGGCTATAGATTCTGCTGATGTCAATAAATTGATTTATGATATTTTCAGAATTGAAATTGATGAATATCCCGATAATCTGAAAATATATGCAAGAGTATATGATTCTACCGGAAAATTCATAACTAATATGGCTGACCCCTATAAAAATAATGACACAATTACTTATTTTACCTCTATGCGTGAACGGCTCGGTAAAATTTATAAAAAACGAAACGTAGAAATTGACAGCTTCAAGGTAAGGGAATACGGGGCAAATGACTCCATACCTTATAATATCGCTCTTACCGTAGATTACAGCGGTTCGATGGATGCTATACTCAGTGCAATATTCGAGGGAACGGAACTATTCATATCAATGAAAATGAAATATGATAAGATAGCTCTTACTTCATTTAATAAGGAATTGGACGTAAAAGCAAATTTCGAGCAGGATACTTCGAGACTGCTTAAGCTGTACAGAGCTAAAAGAAATGACGGAGTGGGGCTTTTCTCAGGTGTGTTTGATGCCATCAAATGGAATATGGATATTTTTGAAGGTACATCAGATTCCATTCCGAGAGTGCTTGTGGTATTTTCAGACGGTGATGATAATTATTCCAAAAGTGAAGTACATGACATAATAGCTCAGGCAAAAGAGCAGAAAATTCACATATTTCTCGTTGCTTTCGGTTACTCCAAAGATAAACACCTGAAAGCAATAGCCAATAATACAGGCGGCAGATTTTACAAAGCATACACTAAAGAGCAGCTTGTATCTATCTTTCGGGATATTTATATGAGTCTCAGATATTATTATTATATTACTTACAAACCTCCCGTATTCTGGGGTTATCATCACGTATTTGCCGGACTTAATGCTCCGGGTATGCAGGATTCACTGATAGCCGAAGGCAATTACGATACTTCCGACCTATGGAAAGGTGTCGGCGATGCATTCAGCAGACCCATACTCTTTGAATTTGACAAATCCGAAATATTGCCCGAATCTATGTATATAATTGATGAAATAGTGGATGCTATGATGTCCCGTCCTCAGCTCAGACTCGAAATACAGGGACACACGGACAACGTAGGTACCGAGCAATATAATCAGGCTCTATCCGAAAGAAGGGCAAAAGCTGTATATGATGCTTTGATAGATGCCGGAATTGAAGAGCGAAGACTCAGATACAGAGGATTTGGATTTTCTCAGCCCGTGGCAAAAAATGATACAGAAGAAGAAAGAGCAAAAAACAGAAGAACTCAATTTGTAGTAATAGCAAAATAGGAATAAAAATATGAGAAAAATAATCGCAAAAGATATTTATAATGCTGCATATATTACCGGTGAATTTTTATTGCGTTCCGGCAAAATAAGTCATGAATATTTTGATAAATATCAGTTTGAATCAAAGCCTGAATTGCTGTCAAATATTGCTGATTTACTGGCAGATATTGCAGGGGATGATTATGATTACCTTGGGGCGCTGGAGATGGGCGGGATCCCCGTAGCTACTGCTTTAAGCCTTAAAATAAAAAAGCCGGTTGTCTTTATCAGAAAAGAAGCGAAAAAATATGGCACTGCTAAATTTGCCGAGGGTCCTGATATAAAAGGAAAAAAAATATTAATCGTGGAAGATGTAGTAACAAGTGGCGGACAGATAATTATAAGTACAAATGACCTCAGAAAAGAAGGTGCAATTATTGAAAAAGCAATTTGTGTGATAGACAGATTAGCAGGCGGAAAAGAAAAACTTGCCGAAAATAATATTGTATTAAATTCACTTTTTACAATAGATGAATTGAAATCTGCGGGTAAATAGATTTTTTGATGTTGGGATAATTAACTTAAGAATTTACTGAAAATTCCGATAATATTAATGTTACTGATGATTTCAGTGAAATTTTGAAATTAAAGAAAAAAGCGGGATAAATTTGAAGGCAAATACTTTATTTGGTATTATAATTGGATTGCTTGCGATATTCGGAGCTTTTCTATGGGAAGGCGGGAGCTTCGATACATTGTTTTTGCTGCCTCCGATGATAATCGTAATCGGGGGTACTTTAGCTGCCGGATTAGCAGGGCACAGCTTCGAGATGATGGCAAGACTTCCTAAACTATTTTACATTTCTTTTACTTCTTCCTCAGCAGACAGCAAAAAAATTATTGAACAAATCGTAGAATATTCACAGATAGCAAGAAAAAACGGGATATTATCTATTGAAAATCACCTTGAAGATATGAAGCATCCTTATCTGCGAAAGTTATTCAGAATATGTATAGACGGAGCGGACCCTGAAACTCTCGAAAATATTGTAGAAACCGAACTTTATCATATGAATGAAAGACATATGAAAAATATAAATCTGTTTAATAAACTCGGTGGTTACTCCCCGACTATGGGGATAATCGGAACGGTAATGGGTTTGATTTCTACTCTTGCTGCTGCGGGGCAGGAACCTAACGTACTTATCAGGCATATAGCATCTGCATTCATTGCTACTATGTGGGGGATTTTGCTTGCCAATATAGTTTGGCTTCCCGTAGCAGATAAACTTACAAATATTCACAAAGAAGAAATGAGAGTGATTCGCTTAATGCTGGAAGGAGTAAAGTCGGTTCAGCTTGGTGAAGTGCCGTCAGTAATAAGAGCAAAAATGCTTACTTCACTCCCGATGAGCGAGCAGCAGATAATCGAAGAAAAAGAAAATGTATCTTATTACATTCCTGCAAAAAAAACTGAGCCAAAAGAAGATAAGGATGATAATCAGGACGATACCGATATCGATTTGAATAATTTTTTAAAAAGATAATTTAATTTTGTATTTTTGATTTTAATTAATTCAGAAAAAATAAATAAATGAATAAAGAACAGGCTATTGGAGTATTTGACAGTGGTATTGGCGGGCTTAGCGTACTTAAGCAGCTAATAAGATTTTTACCAAATGAATCCTACATTTATCTCGGAGATACGGCAAGAGTACCATATGGCAACAAATCCATAGATACTGTAAAATATTATGCCAGACAATGCACTGAATTTTTACTCAAAAAAAACGTAAAAATGATAATTGTAGCCTGCAATACTGTTTCTGCAGTTGCGCTTAATGAAGTAATTAAAATATCAGGAGAAATACCCGTTACCGGCATGATAGAGCCTGCGTCGGAAGCTGCTCTGAGGCAAACCATAAACGGCAATATCGGCATTATCGGCACACGCGCAACTATTGGCAGTAAGGCATATGAATTATCAATTAATGAAAAAAAAGACAATGAAAAAATCAGAACTATTTCTCAAGCCTGTCCTCTTTTCGTTCCATTAGTGGAAGAAGGAATGATAAGGCATCCTGCAGGGAGGATGATAGCAGAGGAATACTTAAGTCCGCTAAAGAATAATAATACAGATACTCTCGTGCTTGGGTGTACTCATTATCCGCTGATGTCTGATTTGTTCAGAGAAATAATGCCCGGAATTAACCTTATAGATTCAGGAGAGCATAGCGCCGTAAACACTCTGCGGACACTCGCCGAAATGCAAATGCTCCGGGAAAATTCCAATGATTTTTCCAAAAAAGCAAGTATAGATTTTTACGTAACAGACCTGCCGGTTTTATTCAATGAACTTGCACAAAAATTTCTGGGTTTTGATATAAAGCAACCCCGAAGAATTACTCTTGATTAGTGTAACTGCATGAGAATATCAATACATTTTTTTTTCTGAAAATAATCATGACTCTTGTATAATGTAGCGATAATTGAATCAAAGATAAATTGAGAACAGATATACAAATATAATAAAATCTCCGACATAATATAAAAATGCCGGAGATTTGTTTTTGTTTTTGCTTTTAATTCAATAATTCTTTATCAAACATTTGATGTAGTAGGGCGAATTACAATATCATTAATATCAACGTGATCAGGCTGATTGATAGTATATACTACGGCGTCTGCGATTTCTTCAGCTGCAAGCGGAATTACAGTGCCTTTTCTGCTGTTGAATCTCTCAATTATCTTCTCATCTGTAATGGTATCAGTTAATTCCGTAGCTACAGGTCCCGGCGATATGGTGCTTACTCTGATATTATACTGCGGATGAAGTTCTTCTCTCAAACCCTCACTAATTGCTCTTACTGCGTATTTAGTACCACAGTACACAGCTCCGCCCGGAAATAGTTTGTGCCCTGCAATAGATGAAGTATTAATAATATGCCCTGTATTTTGCTTTTTCATATGCGGCAGTGCAGCAGCTATCCCCCAAAGCACACCTTTTATATTCACATCCACCATTTTTTCCCATTCTTCTGTATGTGTATTTTCCATAAACGAAAGTGGCATTAGTCCCGCATTATTGAAAATCACGTCTATTCTGCCGTATTTTTCTACAGTAGCATCCACAGCATCTTTTACAGCCTGTAGATTGGTTACGTCCAGCACTTTATATTCGATTTCTTTGCCTTTGGCAGATAATATTTGAGCCAGCTCTATTAATCTGTCTTCTCTTCGTGCAGTAGCTATTACTTTAGCTCCTTTTATGGCAAGCAATTCTGCAGTTGCAAATCCGATACCACTGCTTGCGCCGGTAATAAATACTACTTTTCCTTCTACTATCATATGCGCCTCTTATTATTTATTCAAAATATTATCTATTATTGGGTTTAACTCTTCGGGTGTTTTGGCAGAGCCGTATCGTTCCAGTACGTTTCCTTCTTTATCTACTAGAAATTTTGTAAAATTCCACTTGATGGATTTTGTACCGAGAGAGCCGGGGGCTTTTTCTTTCAGGAATACATAGAGCGGATGAGCTTCATCACCGTTTACGTTGATTTTATCAAACATCGGAAATGAAACGCCGTAGGTAGTGCTGCAAAACTCTTTAATTTCTTCATTTGTTCCGGGCTCCTGTTTGCCGAATTGATTAGATGGAAATCCGAGTATTACGAAATCCTTATTTTTGTATTTTTCATATAAATTCTGTAATCCTTCATATTGCTTGGTAAATCCGCATTTGCTTGCTACATTTACTATAAGCATCGTTTTTCCTTTGTAGTCAGCCAGTGTGGTTTCTTTCCCGTCTATTGTGATTACTTCAAAGTCATAAATTGACTGATCCATAGTATCTCCTGTGTTTGTCTGAGCAAATAATATTGTAATTGAAATCATAGAAACAGCAAATAGAATTAACATTTTCTTCATTCATTCCTCCAAAATCGCAAAGCAGTTAAATAATCATAATATTTGATTTAAAGATGTATTAAAAATGTAATTATTTTGTAATGATTGAATGAGAATTTGATTACATGCAAGATTTTGCCGAAAAAGAATTTATTTTCGGACAATAGTATCTCAAATAATAATCAGAATTAAATAAATTGCAAATAGCTTGCGAATATTGGATATGAGCCTTATCTTCAGAGGCTCACATCCATATACATTATTGACAAAAATTCCTACCAATTTATGGCTTCTGCTGCTGATTTTGCTCTGCATTGTGCTTCTTCGGTGCCTGAGCCGAGAGCTGTAATATGTCCCATTTTTCTGCCCGGACGGGAATTCTTTTTATTATAAAGATGTAGCATAGCGTGCTTATGTCGGAGCATTTCAGTTACGTCTGCCGGTATTCCGGGGCCTTCTCTTTCACCGAGGAGATTTATCATTGCAGCGGCTTTTGTTATCATTTTCGGAGAGCCGAGGTGCAAGCCCAGCACAGCTCGTATTGCATTTTCAAATTGGGAAGTATAGCAGGCTTCTATTGTGTAATGCCCGGTATTGTGGGGTCTCGGAGCTATTTCATTTACAAGTATTTCATTATCTTTAGTCAGGAAAAATTCCACACCGAAAATTCCAATCCCATCTATTGATTTGATGCATTCCTGAGCCAGTTCCTGAGCTTCCTTCAGCAGATATTCATCAATTTCTGCCGGAGCAGTTACGGAATGGCAGATATGCCTGTATTGAACGGTCTCCACAGTAGGATATACCGCCCACTCTTCGCCTTTGTTTCGTGCTGCCATTACTGCAAGCTCCATTCGGAAATCAACAAATTTTTCAGCATAAAGCGGGCGGGGTCCGTTTTCATTGAATTTATTCCAGGCATGCTCAGCTTCTTCTTTACTGAATATTGTTGCATTTCCATAGCCGTCGTAACCGTATTTTCTTGCTTTTGCGACAAACGGAAAACCGTGCTTCACACCAAAATCTAAAATATCATCGAGAGACTCAATCTTTTCAAATTCCGGTACTGGAATACCCGCTTCTTTGAATGTAGTTTTCTGAATGAATTTATCCTGTATCTTTCTCATTGTACTGGCTGAAGGATAAAGCATCCTTTTAGATTCTACAATATCGAGTATCTCCGGGTCAATAAATTCATTCTCGAGAGTTACTGCATCTGAAACTTCGAGGAATTTCATCAATTCTTCTTTATTTTCCCACCCTTTTGTAAAGTCGAGTTTTGTCATATCGCCTGCGGGAGTACCGTCGCTTTTGTCAATTACAGCTACGTTTAACCCCATCTTGTAGGCTTCCTGAGCTAACATCTTTGCAAGCTGTCCTCCTCCGAGTATCCCGAGGGTAAAGGGTTTATTTTTATGATATTTTGAACTGAGCATATAATTACCGGAATTTATTATCAATAATCTTTATTGCAAAAATAATACAATTTATAATAAATATCAAAAAACGAATTATAAGTGGATAAAGTGAAAACAAAATAGAATTTTGATAATTATTATTTATGCATTCAATGGAAACGGAATAAATATCCGTCTGCATTCATTTATGATAAAATGTCTTCCTGAATCCCAAACCCTGATGATTAGCATATAGGTTTGATAAACCTGCCGAAGTATCGGAGTTTGTAATGAAAGAGAAAAGCAATGTTTGGACAAACCCGTCGGTCTGCTCTAAAAAGCATATGTAGATTTGATGAAGTGCATTTTATTTGTGACAGAAAAAAAGTGTAAGTGCAGACCTTTGTGTCTGCCCTGAATAAGGAGATATTCCTCCGTCTCGGCTGTGCCGAGCCACCTCCTTTAGGAAAGGAGGAAAGCGTAGAGACGACCCGATGGGTCGTCTTTGTGGCAGGTATTATCAGGAAGGGCATCCCCATCGGGTGAACCCGATGGTTGAGAAATAATGCAACCGTCCAGATTTCATCGG
>CAZIXJ010000071.1:0-9774 GCA_964542835.1 uncultured Hyphomicrobiales bacterium | reverse complement strand
AAAAAATTCTATAATTAATTGTGTAATATAATTATATGTGTTTTTTATCATATTAAATTATTTATGAATTTTATATTTAAAAAAAATATAAATGATTAATTTGATTTGAAATTAAAGAAATATTTTATATTTTACATATGAAATTACTTAATTTTGTATAAATATTATTTTAATTACAATAAGAGAGATTTTGATGCAACAGAAAACAGGAAAATATCCACAGGACGGAGAATTTATAGTAAAAAGCTCCAAACTTGATTTGACCAAATACGGCATAAAAGATGCCAAATCCATTTATCATAATTTATCTTATGATGAGCTGTATGATCACGAGACTGATCCTAATCTATCGGGACTTGAGAAAGGTTTTGTTACTAATCTTGGGGCAGTGAACGTAGATACCGGAATTTTTACAGGTCGGTCACCAAAGGACAAATTTATTGTAAAAGACAGCGTATCTGAAGATACAGTATGGTGGAAAAATGAAGAAAACCCTACATCAGATAACAAACCTGTGTCCGAAGATGTATGGCAAGATTTAAAGCAAAATTCTATCAATCAGCTTTCAGGCAAAAGATTGTATGTACAGGACGGATATGCCGGAGCTAATGAGGATACAAGGATAAGAATCAGAGTAATTACTGAAGTAGCATGGCAGGCACATTTTGTGAAAAATATGTTTATTCGTCCATCAGAAGAAGAACTTGAAGATTTTGTGCCTGATTACGTAATGTTTAATTCAGCAAAAACTAATGATAAGAACTGGAAAGAGCATGGGCTTAACAGCGAAGTATATGTAGTATTCAATCTGAAAGAAAAGATGGCATGCGTAGGTGGTACATGGTATGGTGGAGAAATGAAAAAAGGTTTCTTCTCAATTATGAATTATCTTCTTCCGTTGCAGGGAATAGCTGCAATGCATTGTAGTGCAAATGTCGGAAAAGATGGTGACACTGCAATCTTTTTTGGTCTCTCCGGTACAGGAAAAACCACATTATCTACCGACCCTGACAGAAAACTGATTGGTGATGACGAACACGGATGGGATGACGACGGTATTTTCAATTTTGAGGGCGGATGCTACGCAAAAACTATTGACCTTGATAAGGATAAAGAGCCTGAAATATATCACGCAATTAAAAAAGACGCTTTACTTGAAAACTTAGGATATGATGAAAATACCGGAGAAATTGATTTCCACGATAGCTCGAAAACAGTAAATACTCGAGTTTCTTACCCGATATATCACATTGATAACATCGTAAAACCCGTATCAAAAGGCGGACATGCAAATAAAGTAATATTCCTTACTGCAGATGCATTCGGAGTACTTCCTCCTGTAGCAAAGCTTAATCACGAACAGACCAGATATCACTTTATAAGTGGCTATACTGCTAAAGTAGCAGGCACTGAAAGAGGTATCAAAGAGCCTCAGCCTTCGTTTTCTGCTTGCTTCGGTGCAGCATTCCTGTTGCTCGACCCGATTATCTATGCAAAAGAATTAACTAAAAAAATGGATTTGCATAATGCAGAAGCATATCTTGTAAATACAGGATGGATTGGCGGTCCTTACGGAATAGGCAAAAGAATAGACTTGCCATCTACAAGAGCAATTATCAATGAGATTTTGAATGGCGATGTAAATGCAGCCGAATTTGAAACATTACCTGTATTTAACCTTGAAATACCAAAATCAATTAAAAACGTAGATGATAAAATCTTAAACCCGAGAAATCTATGGGATAATCCTGAGGACTGGGATAAAGCAGCATTAGAGCTTGGCAAAAAATTCATAAAGAATTTTGAAAAATACACATCTAATGATGAAACTAAAGAACTGGTATCTTACGGACCAATAATAAAATAAAAAATAATTTATATTTTTTACAAAGCCCGCTGATTATTTAATTTCGGTGGGCTTTTTTTTATGAACTTTTTGTTTCACAACAAATGCTAACTATAGTATGTTGTATGTTAGTTTCAATGTAGTTAATTTAGATATTTAATTATACAAATTAATGCAAATAAATAATAATATATTGATAAAATTTGGTAAACGCCTGCGTGAGATCAGAAAAATTCAAGGATTAACACAGGAGGAGTTGTCATTTAAAGCAGGTTTACACAGAACCTATATTGGTATGATTGAACGGGCTGAAAAAAATATTACATTGATTAATATTGAGAAAATTGCAAAAGCTTTAGATGTTAGTATAAGTTATTTAATGAGTTTTGATAATGGGAAGTAAAGCTAATAGATTAAGAAAAAAATGGCAAGATTATAGTGGAAAAAATGCAACTAAAGCAGAAATCAGTTTTTTTGATACATTTAATATACTTTTTCAGGATACTAATCTTAAAATACGTGCAAAACCCAAGGAATTTAGTTCAATATATGTAGATTATCCTTTGGATAGAAAGACTTTAAAAGAAATTTATAATCCAGATAAACCAATTACAAGACACGGTGTATATCCGGATTATGCTATTGATAATTCGGATAATAAAAAGTCAATTTATATAGAAGTGAAACGACAAGATGGTTGGATAGAAGGTGGAAATAGAAAAGATGGTCGTGGGAATGCTCATGAAAGATCTTGCAAATTTTTTACACCCGGATTATTAAAAATTCTTAGAATAGAAGGTAACTTGGGGGATGATGTTTTGCCCTTCTGGACTGTTTTCCAAGGAAATATTACTCGGGACCCATGCAGAGTCCGTGAAATTACATGCTGGTATGAAGGTTATGATAAACATTTTTTCTTTTGGAGAGATAGTAAAAATCCAAAACCTCTTATAGAACATTTTGAAAAATATATTTTACCTTTATTGTATTAATCAATTTCATCCTGATAAACTTCTCTTACATCTAATCCCCATACATCCCAATTATTATGATTCTTTCTTGCAAACAATTCAATTTTATCTTGGGTTGGGAACATTTTCTCTATGCCTTGTAAAACTTCTATTGGTTTTTCACTATGTTTGCCTCTTGGCGATCTTACTAATTGTTTGATATTTCTTGCTCCTCTTGGATTAGGTATGCGTCCCTTTTTAAAAACAAGACATAATTCACAGTATGATAGAGTATATTGACCGGGATTATGAACCATCTTGTCCCAAACAAAAGCAACTGTTCTGTATTCAAATCCCCAAGATACGCCTAATTCGATACCTTGTTGCAAATGTGGATTAGTAACCCACATAAATAATAAACTATCATCTTTTGCAATTTTCCAAATAGGTATGTTCATCATTTCTTTAGTTTTTAATGTTGGATACATAAAGTTAGCAGCACTTATAAAAATATTCTTTTCCCAATTTAAATTAACATCTTTTCGCCCGGATTTGTCAAACTGCATTTTTCCTCCATAATCCCAAGGTGGATCTGCATAAATAATATCATATTTTTTATTTGGTAAGTCAGGGTAAAGGCTTGGCAAATCATTTCTTTTTGTTCTTCTCTTTTCTTCAGCATTATAAATGCGATAACCTGATACAATTCTTTTAGAAAAGCCATTTGTATTCTTGTGATTTTCTAAACCGAATAAATCTTTTTGTTCCATAAGTAATCAATTAATTTGCTAATAATAGTATTCAAAATTACTAAAATATTATCAATTCTGCAATATTTTTTTCGCTTATTATGAGATAAAAATAAGATGTTATTAATTAATAATAAATAAATATTTGCAAAATTCAGTATTTTTACTTAAATTATATTTTCTTAGGTTGGATTTGTTGAAAAAACTATTATCAGAAATGGAAAAAAAATTAAAAACAACAGCAGAAAGAATTAAATTTTTTGCAAAAAACTATTATGGCGGTATTGGCAAACTTGCAGGCCATATAAATATGCCTCAATCTACTTTTTCGCAATATACTTCTAAAAAGAATCCGCAAAATCCGGGACATGATTTTTTAAAAAAAATGTATAATGCCGGATGCTCGATTAACTGGATTTTATTTGGGGATGGAGACGTATTCGCTGAAAATGAAACAGGTGTGAAATTAAGAAAGGTTGATATTGTGGACAGCAAAATCAAAATGAATTCTGATAATGTCAATATTAATATTTTAACCGAAAAGGATTTAAAAAAAATCATCCGTGATACAGTTTTGGAAGTGATTGATTTATATAAGCAATAGAGAATTCAACACCATATTATAAATATTTAAGAATAATTTTCACATTAATCGTCTTATTGTTTGTTTATGAATAAGCAAATGAGAAATATGTCTATAGTTGATAAAAATAAGTACAGGTATTTGTTTGAAATTGATGACCCTGCCGACCTGAGAAAACTGTCTCCGGCAGAATTATCTAAAGTAAGCGATGAAGTAAGAGAATTTGTTATTGATACCATTACAAGAACAGGAGGGCATTTCGGTGCAGGACTTGGAATCGTTGAATTAACTGTTGCACTTCATTACATATTTGATACTCCAAAAGATAAAATAATTTTTGATACGGGCCATCAGGGATACCCCCACAAAGTATTAACAGGCAGACGTGATTTGTTACATACTATAAGGCAGAGGGGTGGATTATCGGGCTTTCTGAAAAGAACAGAAAGTGAGTATGACGTATTTGGAGCAGGGCATGCAAGCACATCCATTTCTTCTGCTCTCGGAATTGCTACTGCACGAGATTTTAATAAAAAGAATCACAAAGTGATTGCAGTAATCGGCGATGGAGCAATGACGGGCGGACTTGCATACGAAGCTATGAATAATATCGGAGTACAGAAAAGAGATATAATTGTAATATTGAATGATAATAATATTTCCATTGAGCCAAACGTATCGGCATTTTCTAATTATTTTAATGAAATGTATGCATCTTCCACGGTACAGTCTATCAGGGAAGGTATTTATAAAATGGCGCCTTCAGGAAATCTTGGAGACAGACTAAAAAGATTTGCCTCAAGAGTGGAAGACGGAGTAAAAGCTATTGTTACTCCCGGAGTATTATTTGAATCTCTCGGATTTAGCTATTTTGGTCCTATAAATGGCAATAATATTCGAAAAGTGCTTAAAATGCTTACTCTTATCAAAGATATCAAAGGTCCTGTATTTCTACATTTGCATACCAAAAAAGGCAAAGGTTATGCTCCTGCCGAATCTGACTATCAGAATCTGCACGCTATTGGTAAAATTGATAAAGCTACCGGAAAAGCATTCCCTAGCAGTAAACCCGTGAAGTCAATTCCAAAATATCAGGATGTATTTGGCGATGCTATGGTTGAGCTTTGCAAAATGAATCCTAAAATTTTAGGAATTACTGCTGCAATGGGAGCAGGTACAGGGCTTGTTAAATTAGAAAAAGAATTTCAGGACAGGCTTTTTGATGTGGGAATTGCAGAAGCTCATGCCGTTACTTTTGCTGCAGGACTTGCAAGTGAAGGGATGATTCCGGTTTGTGCCATTTATTCCTCTTTTTTACAAAGAGCTTTTGATTCCGTAGTGCATGATGTATCACTGCAGGATTTTCACGTCATATTTGCCATAGACAGAGCAGGACTGGTAGGTTCTGACGGTGCTACCCATCATGGCGTTCTGGATCTTATTTATCTTCGTTCTATTCCGAATATGGTAATTATGGCTCCAAAAGATGAGCAGGAACTTCGTGATATGCTTTATTCCGCTGTTTATAAATTTACAAAAGGTCCCGTTGCAATTCGCTATCCAAGAGGGAGCGGTCCGGGAGTACCGTCAAAACCAATGAAAACTATCGAATCCGGCAAATCTGAGATAACAGTAAAAGGGGATGGCGTAGCTGTACTCGCTTTGGGAAATATGCATCAGAAAGCTCTTGATGCTCTGAATATTCTCAATGAAGAGGGAATAAATCCTGAACTTATTAATCCAAGATTTGTAAAACCTCTTGATAAAGAAATGCTCAATTATCTTTTTGATAAATTTGAAATAATCGTAACTATTGAAGATGGGCAGGTAAATGGAGGATTCGGTTCTGCTGTTCTGGAATATGCAGCTGAGATGAATTATTATCATAAAATTCATATTATGGGAATTCCTGACAGATTTATACATCACGGCACACAGGATGAACTTCACACTGAACTCGGACTTGACAGCAAAGGCATTGCTTCCAAAATAAAGAATATTTTGGTGAATAGGATCAGAGATGGATCAGAATATTTTATTTAAAAATTCTGAATTAAATCAAGAATATCATAAATCATATCATGGAGAATAAAATGGATTTCAAAACAATTAAGTTTGAAGTGAAAAAGAATTATGCAGTAATTACCATAAACAGACCTGACAAACTAAATGCACTGAATTATCAGGTGTTTTCGGATATTGATGCTGCTGTAATCGAAACTGAACTCAATGACGATATTCAATTATTATTAATTACCGGCGAAGGTGATAAAGCTTTTGCTGCAGGTGCTGATATTAAAGAATTAAATAAATCCGACAAAAATTCCGGCTATCATTTTTCTCGGCATGGCACAACCGTAATGAATAGAATTGAGAATCTCAATATTCCGGTAATTGCAGCAGTTAATGGATTTGCACTTGGAGGCGGCTGTGAATTGGCTATGGCTTGCCATATGAGATTTGCATCAGATAATGCAAAATTCGGACAGCCTGAAGTAAATCTCGGTATTATTCCCGGATACGGCGGCACTCAAAGACTTCCAAAAATTATCGGAAAAGCTAAGGCTATGGAACTTATCCTTACCGGAGATATGCTCAATGCCGAAGAAGCTGAAAAATACGGATTAGTAAATAAAGTATTTCCAAAAGATGAATTTTATGCAAAAGTAGATGAAATTATTTCTTTGATTTTATCCAAATCAATACCTGCAATAAATGCGGCAGTTCAGACAATCAATGCTTCAGAACGATTATCCATTCGTGAAGGCATTGAATTTGAATCTCTCAAATTCGCTGAAGTATGTGGTAGTGATGACTTTAAAGAAGGTACCGCTGCATTTTTAGAAAAGAGAAAGCCTGTATTTTCCGGAAAATAACTTATTTTTTTTGTGCTTTGTTTGTAATTGTTTTTGTAACACATATTAAATATTTATTTGAATATTTTTACTGGAATATATAATACTTTTTTTATTCCGTTTGCGAAATTATTCGTTTTAGCGGCAAAGCCATTTAATAAAAAAATTAAAGAAAGAGAGAATAATTATGAATTGTCTCTCGATTCATTAAGTTCTATTAACAGAACTTTTCCAACGATTTTGTTTCATTCATCATCTATGGGTGAGTTTGAACAGGCTAAACCCATTATTGAAAGATTAAAAAAAGAAGCGGATGTAAATATCATCTGCTCTTTTTATTCTCCCTCTGGTTTCAATAATCAGAAGAATTATAATTATGCTGATGCTATAGTTTATTTACCGTTTGATTCAAGAATTAATGCAAGGAGATTTCTTCAAAGAATAAATCCCGACCTTGTTGTATTTGTAAGATATGACATCTGGCATAATCATCTTCTTGAAATTTCAAGACGCAGGGGACAGCTATGGCTAATTGATGCTACTGAGCCACAAAGCAAATTAATTAAATCTTCTCTTTTCTGGTCTTTTACTAAATTCAATTATAATTTGTTTGACAAGATATATACTCTTACTGAAAAGGATTTTAAATTCTTTAATTCTCTCAATCTCAAATCAGAAATAATTAAATCAACTGATACAAGATTCGACAGGATAATTGAAAAGGTAGAGACTGCTAAATCCAATCAGATAATCCCGAAAAGCATTTTTCCTGATAATTCTTTTATACTGGTAGCCGGAAGCACTTGGCATCAGGATGAAAATATTATTATCAATGCTCTTGAAAAAATTGAGTGCGACAAAAAATCTCTTCAGGTAATTTTTGTGCCACATGAGCCGACCCCCGAGCATATTGAAAAGTTAAGATTAAAAGTAAAAAATCATATTTTATTCAGCGAACTTGAGCAAAAATTAAAATATGATACTGAATTTACTCACTCAAGCCATATTATTATTGATAAAATCGGTATTTTGCTTAATCTTTATTCTCTGGCTGATGCTGCCTATATTGGCGGTGGATTTGGTGCAGGAGTTCACAGCGTAACAGAACCCGCAGGATATTCAATTCCTGTTGCTTGCGGCACTAAGATGACTAATTCACCCGATGCAATTAATCTTAAAAGCAAAGGAGCTCTTGAAGTCGTGCATAATGAAAAAGAATTTTTTAATTGGCTTAGAAGTATTTTGCTTTATGAAGAGCAAAGAAATCAATACGGACTGCTCGCCGGCACTTATGTATATAAATCAAAAGGCTCAAGCTTAGTAATCGCAGGAGAAATAAAAAAATATTTTAATTTAGATTAGTTAGTATTAATTGTTTTCTGCTACTATCAGGTTCAAAAATTCTGAAGTATTCAGAAAATCTTTTTCCAGATTGAATGTAAGTATTTCGATGTCAACTTCTTTCATATCATCATTCATCGCTGAGAGTATTTGCCAGGAGCTGCTTTCCTGCAAATCTATTTTACGAATACCTTCATAAAATCCGGCGCCCCACATTTCAGTAAGTACATCAGCAATACGTACTACGGCAGTAAGTTCTTTATTGATTTGTGCATTTTCAGGATATGTATGATTCGAAATTACATCGCATAGCTCCTGAGGTAATTGCCACAGCTCTGCAATTTGATTGCCGACTTCTGTGTGTGTTACGCCAAAAACTTCCATTTCTGCATCAAGGTCAGAATAATTGTTTTCAGTAGTAAGTTCTATTACTTTATTATACATATGGTTATCATACTGTATCATGGCAAGTTTGCCTATGTCGTGAAGCAATCCTCCAATAAACTCATTTTCTTTAAAAAAAAGACCGGTTCTGCGGCAAATTGATTTGGCTACCATTCCGGTACAGGATGTATGCCACCAAAATTGCTCCATTAGTTTAATTACGTCTTTATTTGTAGTAAATAAAAATTTTGAAAATATTGAAACTCCAAGTACGATATTTGTAAGCCTTGAAAGCCCAAGAGTAACGATAGCCTGCTGTATTGAATTTATCTCACTTCTTGTGCCGTAAAGCGGAGAATTTGCTACACGTAGGAGCTTTAGAGTAAGAGATGCATCAGCTTCTATTACCTGAGATATTTCTCTAATATTTACATTTTCATCTTCCAGTAAATTCAATATCTTTCCGGCTACTGCCGGTAAGGTAGCAAACTCCTGAGTTTCGATTATATTTTCTATCATTGACATAAAAATCTTCTTCGTTTATCATTCAATTTCAGTTTATCTGATTATCATCGTTGCACTACAAATTTTCCGGCTTTATATTTATCTCCGGATTGCAACATATATTCATAAGCTCCTGAAGCCAGATGAGATGAATTATAGGTAATTACATGTTCTGTATTTTCAGAATACTGTACACCATCTATTACGGTTTTTATCAGATTTCCATTAAAATCAAATATTTTGAGTTTAATATAATTAGTCTCATCTATCTGAAATTTAAAATTCAGATGCTCGTTGCAGGGATTAGGATAAGCGGTGATTTCAATATTCTTTCCGTTTCCGGTAGTATCCTGCTCTGCTACAAATTCAAATGATGCAGATACATCTTCAGCTTCAGTTGATATTCCAAATATTCCGACAAATAATAATATTATTGCCGGTAAAAAATACTTTTTTGTCATTATAATTCTTAAACTGCCACGGTGGGTCAGCATATATAATAGAATACTTTTTAATCATCTTAAACTCCTGTATAATGTATATCTTCTTTCTGGTTTTCTTT
>CAZIXJ010000070.1:0-9788 GCA_964542835.1 uncultured Hyphomicrobiales bacterium | reverse complement strand
GAAAACAAGAAAAAACAAAAAAAATGACATAGTGCAGGTAATTGCAGGTAATGACAAAGGAAGTACCGGTAGAGTACTGGAAGTGTTCCCTGAAAAAACAAGGGTGCTTGTAGAGGGTGTGAATATTCGTAAGAAGCACATTAAGCCTAACCCTAATAATCAGCAGGGCGGTATTCAAGAGATGGAGATTCCGATTCATTATTCTAATATAATGATACTTGACTCTGATAAAAATCCTACAAGAATCGGCACTAAAGTAGAAAGCGTTGCAGGCAAACGCCAGGTAACAAGAGTTGCTAAAACAAATGACAAAGAATTGTAAATTATAATAGAAGTTTGAAGTATGGCTAAGAATAAAAATAATCAGACGCCCAAAGCATCGGCAAAAAGCGGTGAGTTTCAGTTCGAAGGCAAAAGAATTGATGACGTCAAGAAATCTGAACCGGCGCCAAAGCCCAGGCTTTATGACTTTTACAAAGAAAAAGTCGTACCGGCTTTGATGAAAAAATTCGATTATTCTTCCGTGATGCAGGTGCCGAAACTAGAAAAGATTGCACTAAATATGGGTATTGGCGAAGCTAATCAGGACCCTAAGCTGCTGCAGAGCGCAATTAATCAGATGGAATTAATTTCCGGACAGAGGCCCTCAATAAGAAAAGCCAAAAATGCAATATCGAATTTTAAATTGAGAGCCGGGCAGCCGATTGGCTGTATGGTTACTCTGAGAAGAGCTGTTATGTGGGAATTTCTCGACAGATTTATCAATATATCTGCACCGCGTATCAGAGACTTCAGAGGTTTTTCTGATAAATCATTTGATGGAAGAGGTAATTATTCAATAGGAATAAAAGAGCAGATTATCTTTCCTGAAATTGATGTGGATAAGGTAAATAAAATCTCCGGACTGGATATTACTTTCGTATTCAGATCGCAGAGTGACGAAGAAAGTTATGCATTTTTAAGTGAATTTGGTTTTCCATTTCGTAAAAAAGATTGAGAATAAACTATGTCTAAAGTTTGTATTGTAGCAAGAAATGAAAAAAGAGAAAGGCTGACTGAAAAGTATCAGTCCAAGAGAGAAGAGCTGAAAGCTAAAGGAGATTACGAGGGGCTTCAGAAGTTGCCGCGAAATAGTTCTCCTACACGTTTAAGAAATCGCTGCTCCCAGACAGGCAGAGGTAGAGGCGTTTATACTAAGTTTGGTCTGTGCCGTAATGTCTTCAGACAATTGGCACTTGAAGGTAAAATTCCAGGAATAAGAAAAGCAAGTTGGTAATTAATTGGTAATAACTATGCCCGTAACAGATTCTATAGCAGATTTTATAACAAGAATAAGAAATGCCGGCAAAGCAGGACATAAATACGTAGAAATTCCTGCATCAAAAATAAAGTTAGGCATCTCTGAAATTTTGAAAGATCAGGGATTTATCCAGGATTATGAATTCGTGGATGATGGCGTTCAGGGAAATATTAAGGTTACATTACGCTATTACAAACGCGTAACGGTAATTAAGAATATTAAGCGTTTGAGTAAGCCCGGTAGAAGAATTTATTCCTCCGTTGATAAATTGCCAAGAGTAAACAACGGACTGGGAATTGCAATAATTTCTACGTCAAAAGGCGTAATGACGAGCAAGCAGGCTAAAAGCCATAATATTGGCGGCGAATTGCTTTGCAGCGTTTGGTAATACAGTAAATTAAAGGAGTACTAAAGTGTCCAGGATAGGTTTAAGTCCGATAGAAATACCGGATAAAGTAGATGTGAAAATTGAAGGTAAGCTGATTACCGTAAAGGGAAAATCGGGTGAAATGACATATACATTTCCTGATTTGATTGATGTGGCTATTGAGGATAATGTAATTAAAATCAAAAGAGATAATAATCAGCCTAAGGTAAGATCTTTACACGGACTTACAAGATCACTAATTGCCAATATGGTAGAAGGTTTATCCAAAGGATTCGAAAAGAAACTTCTTATTGAAGGTGTTGGATTCAAGGCTGAAATGAAAGGTGACAGGCTTATGTTAGCCCTCGGCTATTCTCATCCGATTTTATTTATACCTCCCGAAGGAATTACTTTTGAGGTGGAAAGTGCTACTGCATTTAAAGTAAAAGGATATGACAAGCAGCTTGTAGGTCAGATTGCCGCAAAAATAAGAAAACTGAGACCTCCTGAGCCGTATAAAGGTAAAGGTATCAGATACGAAGGCGAATATGTACGCCGTAAAGCAGGCAAGACAGCTGCATAATTAAAGTAATTCATTTTTTTGAAATTATTTGTATGATTGAAAATGAAAAAATTAGATGTAAAACAGAAAAGAAGAATCAGAAGAAAGAAGCATGTCCGCAAAAGCATTTTCGGAAGTGAGGACAGGCTAAGGCTTACTGTTTTTAAAAGTTTGGATAATATTTATGCTCAGCTTATCAATGATGATTCAGGACAGACGGTAATAGCCGCATCTTCTCTTGATAAAGAAATTAAGCCTATGATAAAGCCTGAAATGAAAAAGGTGGAGCAGAGCAGAATAGTAGGTACGGAACTTGCTAAAAGAGCACTGGATAAAGGTGTGAAGAAAGTTGCATTTGACAGAAATGGCTTTATTTACCGTGGGCGTGTGAAAGCTTTAGCTGATGCAGCGAGAAAAGGTGGATTAGAATTTTAAATGTAATAAAGGATCAAGGAGAATTCTGTGGGTAAGATAAAAGCTTCAGAACTTGAACTAAATGACAAATTAGTTTATGTTGGCAGGACTGCCAAAGTAGTAAAGGGTGGTCGCAGATTCAATTTTTCTGCTATCGTAGTAGTAGGTGATGGTCATGGTCATGTGGGCTACGGTCTCGGCAAAGCCGGTGAAGTAGTCGATGCCGTATCAAAAGCTACTGATGCTGCCAAAAAGAATATATTTAAAGTCAATTTGCAGAATAATACTATCCCTCACGAAGTAATCGGTAGGTTTGGTGCAGCCAAGATACTTATGAAGCCTGCATCTCCCGGTACAGGGGTTATTGCTTCAGGCGGAGTACGCGCCGTGCTTGAATTGAGCGGAGTGCAGGATGTTTTGACTAAATCACTCGGCTCGTCCAATCCGCACAATAGTGTAAAAGCTGCAGTAAAAGGATTGACGGAACTTGAGGATGCTGCTTCAGTGGCAGCCAGAAGAGGTATTTCTTTAGAGAAAGTATTAAACGGATAATTACCGGTTATAAACTACAGGTGTTAAAATGGCAAAATTAAAAGTTACACAGGTAAGAAGTGTAATTAAGCGAAAAGAGAACCAAAAAAGTACTATCGAAGCTCTGGGACTGGGAAGACCAAATTATTTCAAGGTGTTGCCTGATAATCCTCAGATTCGCGGTATGATTGGTAAGGTCTCTCACTTAGTAAAAGTAGAAGAAATTTCAGAATAATTAATAGAAGAACAGCAATGAAGCATATTGGAAATATCAGCTATAGCGAAGGAGCTAAGAAGAAAAAGAAGAGAATTGCCCGCGGGCAGGGATCCGGACACGGTGGTACTGCTACAAGAGGACATAAAGGGCAAAAGTCAAGAAGCGGCGCTACTATTTCTGCTTCTTTTGAAGGCGGACAGATGCCTATCAACCGCCGTTTGCCAAAATTCGGATTTTTCAACAGATTCAGAACTGCTTATCAGATTGTAAATGTGAGTACTCTTCAGGAGCTTGCAGATAATAATAAATTTGATGGCAATGATGTGGATTTCGATACACTTTTGAATCTCGGTATTATTAATAAGAAAAATATGCCATTGAAAATTTTGGGCAATGGTGAAATTAACTCAGCTTTGAATGTGAAAGCAGACAAAGTAACTAATTCAGCAAAAGAGAAAATAGAGTCCGCAGGAGGGACAGTAGTAGTCAATGGCTAAATTCTTTCAAACATTGCAAAACATCTTCAAGATAGAGGAGCTTAAAGACAGGATACTCTTCACTCTTGGAATGCTGGTAATTGTAAGAATTGGCGCTCATGTTACGCTACCTGGAGTAGATGTCCAGGCATTGCAGGCGTCAGTACAAGCTACAGATTCAAGTAATACCCTTTTTGGTTTATTTGATATGTTCGTAGGTGGTGCCTTTACGAATGCTGCTATTTTTGCACTCGGTATTATGCCGTATATTACTTCCTCGATTATTTTCCAGCTTGCTGGTGTGGTAATCCCGGAAATACAAAAGATGCAAAAAGAAGGCGATGAAGGCAGAAGAAAAATCAATCAATATACGCGAGTTGTTACTGTATTTATTGCAATGCTTCAGGGTTGGGGTATTAGTATTAAATTGTTGAATCAAACTGCTCCCGGTGGTATTCCTGTAGTACCAGAATCGGGATTTTTGTTTGTAGTTACTACAATTTTCCTACTCGGTGCAGGTACAATATTTTTGATGTGGATTGGTGAGCAAATTACCGAGCGTGGCATTGGAAACGGTATTTCGCTGATTATCATGATTGGTATTATTGCCGGTTTGCCGGCAGCGCTTATTCAGGAGTATCAGCTTGTTGCAATCGGTACAAGAAACTGGATAGTTGAGATTATAATATTTACTTTGTTGATAGGAATTATCGCTTCAGTGGTGCTGGTTACCCAGGGGGCAAGGCGAATACCTGTTCAGTACGCAAAGCGTCAGGTAGGGCGTAAAGTCTATGGCGGTACTACGCAGTATATTCCTTTAAGGGTGAATACTGCCGGTGTGATGCCTATCATATTTGCTCAGTCTCTTATGTTTATTCCAAGTACTGTTGCAAGTTTCTTCCCTGAAAGTACTTTGATGATGAATATGGCTCAATGGCTCAGCCCTAATTCGTATTTCTATGCGTTGGTATATGGCTTGATGATAATATTTTTCACGTATTTTTATACTGCCATAATTTTTAATCCGAAAGATATTGCTGACAATATGAAGAAACAGGGCGGATTTATTCCGGGTATCAGGCCCGGCAAGCCGACTGTAGAGTATATTGATGGTATTCTTACCCGAATTACGTTGCCCGGCTCAATATTTTTGGCTATTGTAGCGGTATTGCCTACATTTGTAACCAAGATATTTTCGGTAAATATGCTTTTCGCATCATTTTTCGGTGGCACAAGCCTTTTGATTATAGTAGGTGTGGCACTTGATACATTGCAGCGAATAGAATCGCATCTAATGATGCGCCATTATGATGGATTTATGAAAAGTGGCAAGATAAAGGGTAGAGGTTCCGGCGGTATAGGCGGAATGTAAAAAATAATGTTTAATTTAATTGTAAAAACCGATATATGCCTAAGCAAGATTTAATAAGGATGGATGGGATAATAGAAGAAACTTTGCCTAATACACAGTTTCTTGTAAGATTTGAAAATGGCCATAAGGTACTGGCTCATATCTCCGGTAAAATGCGGATGAATTTCATCAAGATTTTACAGGGAGACAAGGTAACTGTGGAGCTTTCTCCTTATGATTTATCTAAAGGCAGAATAGTTTACAGATATAAGTAAGATTAATAATATTGCGAGATTGATCTAATGAAAGTAACAGCATCAGTAAAGAAAAGAAATCCGGATGATAAGATCGTCCGCAGAAAAGGCAGGGTTTACATTATCAATAAGAAGAACCCTCGCTTTAAGCAAAGACAGGGTTAATTAATATAAAAGGAGTGATATTGTGGCACGTATAGCTGGAATTGATTTGCCAAATAACAAACGCGGATATGTAGCACTGACTTACATCTATGGAATAGGCAGGACTAAAGCCTATGAAATACTTGATAAAGCAGGAATTGATCCTGAAAAGAAAGCTCAGGACTGGTCGGATAATGAAATTGCATCTCTCCGCGGTGTGATTGATGAATACAAAACAGAAGGGCAGCTTAGGTCTGAAACTCAGATGAATATCAAGCGTTTGATGGATATCGGCTGCTACAGAGGGCTAAGGCACAGAAGAGGATTACCGGTAAGAGGGCAGAGAACAAGGACTAACTCAAGGACAAGAAAAGGTCGCAAGAAAACTGTAGCCGGTAAGAAAAAAGTAACTAAATAGTCTTAAGTTTGAAAAGAAATGTTTAGAATAAATCAGGTAAGATAAAAGTGGCTAAAAAGAGAGTAAAAAGAAAGATAGTTTCCGATATTCACGGTAAGGCTTTTGTAAGAGCTACATTTAATAATGTGCAGGTTACAATTACCGATATGTACGGAAATACCCTTTGCTGGTCTTCAGCCGGCAAAAACGGATTCAGAGGCTCAAAAAAAAATACGCCTTATGCAGCTCAGGTTTCTGCTGAAAAAGCTGCGAAGGAAGCCTTTGATATGGGACTAAGAAAAGTAGATGTTTTTGTAAAAGGTCCCGGGTCAGGCAGAGAAGCAGCTATTAGAGCGATTGCTTCTGTAGGTATTGAAGTTCATTCAATAATTGATAAAACTCCTATTCCTCATAATGGTTGCAGACCACCGAAGAGAAGAAGAGTGTAATCAATAATTCTAATTAGAATTAAAAATTAATAGAAAAAAGATTTATGAATACGCAAATGCAAATGCCCGAGAGGGTTCAAATCGAAGAAGTCAATACGGAAATGCATAGTAAATTTATTATGCAGCCTTTAGAGCCCGGTTATGGAGTAACAATTGGCAATTCTATCAGAAGAATTCTGCTGTCTTCAATTCCCGGCTCAGCTATTATCGGAATTAAAATTTCTGATGTACTGCATGAATTCCAGACTATTCCGGGGGTAGTGGAAGATGTTTCTGAAATTATTCTCAATCTGAAAGAAGTAGTTTTCAAGATGATTGACAAAAAAGCCTCACGTATCATTTTCCATCTGAAAGGTCCGGGAAGATGGACTGCTCAGCAAATACAGGATGCTTCACCACAGATTGAAGTAATTGATACAGAGCATCATATAGCTACTCTTGCCGAAGATGCTGAATTTGACGTTGAGCTTCGACTTGGAAGAGGTAAAGGCTATGTACCCGGTGAAGAGCATCAGATAGTGGATTTCCCTATCGGTATGCTTCCGATTGATGCAATTTATACACCTGTAAAAAACGCCATCTATAAAGTAGAGCCACAGAGAGTTGGTCACAGAACCGATTACGAAAAGCTTATACTTGATGTAAAAACTGATGGCACAATTTCTGCTCAGGAAGCTGTTCATTATTCCTCTACTATTATGAACGACCATATTAAATACTTCATCAATTTCGACGAATTTGAAGATGATGAACCTATCGAAGATGTAGTGGAAGAAGAAGTAAAAGTGCAGGAAAGAAACAGAATTAAGAAAATCTTAACTACGTCGGTAGATGAGCTTGAATTATCTGTAAGAGCTCATAACTGCCTGAAAGCTGCTAATATCCGAACTCTCGGTGAACTCGTTCAGCTTCAGGAACAGGAACTGCTTAAATTCAGAAACTTCGGCAGAAAGTCTCTTGCAGAGCTTGGCGAAGTTATTAAGAATTTTGGTCTTGAATTTGGTATGAATGTAGAGCAATTCCTTAGAGAAGATCATAAAAATTAAATTTGATGAATATTAAGTATCGAGATAGAGTAATATCATGAGACATTTACGTAAAGGTAGAAAATTAAACAGAACTGCAAGCCACAGAAAAGCTTTGCTCAGAAAACTTGCAACTGATCTTTTTGAACATAAAAGAATTATTACCACTGAAGCTAAAGCCAAAGAGCTTAGACCTTATGCCGAAAGGATTATCACTAAAGCAAAAAATGCTTTGGTAAAAGAAAAGGAAGGCTTACTTCCTGATGGCCAGACTATTGATATTCATAATAGAAGAGTGGTTGCAAGAAATATTAGAAATAAAGAAGTGCTTCAGGAACTTTTTGATGTAATAGCTCCTCTGGTAGATGAAAGAGCAGGAGGCTACTGCAGAATAATTAAGCTGGACTACAGAAGAGGCGATAATGCACCAAAAGCTCTGATTGAGCTTGTGGACTGGTCAGCTCCTCAGGATGGTGCTACTTCTATTAAACCAAAGAAAAAATCTAAATCGAATAAAGTAACTCCTGAAGTGAAAGATGATGCTGACGAGCAAATTATTGAAGATTTTGAAGATAATATTGAAGAGCCAAAAGAAGAAACTGCTGAAGCTCCAACTGATGAAACTACAGAACAGGATGAAGAATCCCGTAAAGAAGAAAATCAGGAAGATTCTTCTGATGATACAAATGATGATTCGGAAGAAGATATCGATAAATCTTCTGATGACAAGAAAAAAAATGAATAGATTTCTTTTGATTAGTTTATAATTAAAACCATCCTGATGCTTTTCGGGATGGTTTGTTTTTATTTATGGAATTTAGTTATGATGGTTTTAGCTAAAAATATTTATAAGTCTTTCAGGCTTAAGTCCAATAAAGAAGTAAGTGTGCTTAAAGATTGCTCACTTGAGATTGCCCGTGGGGAATTTCTTGCTATTATGGGTCCGTCAGGAGCAGGGAAAAGCACTTTGCTTCATATACTCGGCTCTGTAGATTTGCCTGATAAGGGTGAAGTTATTTACAGTAGTAATAATGATATTAATTTGCTGAAACTCAATAATGATGAGATATCCGGATTCAGAAATAAAAATATAGGATTTATTTTTCAGCAATTTCATTTGTTACCGGAATTTACAGCTAAAGAAAATGTATTAATGCCGGCTTTAATTAGTGGAGACGGAATGAAATCCGCAAAAGAAAGAGCGGATATCTTGCTTGAAAAAGTTGGTATGGCACAAAGGGCAGAGCACAAACCTTCGGAGCTTTCAGGAGGTGAATCGCAGAGAATTGCAATAGCAAGAGCTATGATTAATAATCCTGCAGTAATTTTTGCGGATGAACCAACTGGAAATCTCGACTTTGAAAATTCTAAAAATATTCTGGATTTGCTTGAGAAAATTAAAAAGGAAAATAACATTACTCTCGTTATGGCTACACACAGTAATGAAGTTGCAGCAAGAGCTGACAGGATTATTCAGATTGTGGACGGTCGGGTAATTGATAAAGATGCTTCCCGATAAAAAGCTCAAATAATACAGCAAATAAATTAGCAATAGCCATACCGACAAAAGCACCTGATAAAATATCCAAAGGATAATGCACTCCATTATATACTCTAGTGAATGCTATAAGCCCTGCTATTGAGTATGCGATAATATTGTATTGCCTGTAATATCTTGAAATAATAAAAGCAGCGGCAAAATTATTTACTGCATGAGAAGACGGGAATGATTCACCGCTTCCGCAGTTTATAAGAAGTCTTACGTCTTCGAGAGCCTTGCAGGGTCGCAATCTGTCGAAAGTCTCTTTTAATATATCACTGTTTATATGATTTGCTGCAACAACAGTTACAAGTAATACCAGAACAAACCATCTTCCTTTCGTTCCGCCTTTCCATAAAAGCAATGATAAAGCCGAAAAATAGAGTAAGAGCCAATGGTCTGCTTCAGTAATAAACGGCATTATTTTATCAAAAACAGGATTTGCTATTGTCTGATTGATAAAATAAAAAATATGCGTATCAATATAAATCAACCAATCTTTCATATTCAAATTTAAGAAATTATTCTGCTAAATGCAAGATAAAGTAGAAAATAATAAAATGAAAAATTGCTTTTATATTTATCGTAAAATATTTATATTGAAATATGAATGAAAACTATTTTGAAATAAATATTTCTAAGTAATAGAATTGATTTGTTATGAGCACAAACTTTAATCCTAATGATTCATTTTTGAAGAATGAACTTACGAACAGATTGGTGAAACTTGAAGAATATTTGAATGCTGATGTTCTATCATT
>CAZIXJ010000069.1:4467-9846 GCA_964542835.1 uncultured Hyphomicrobiales bacterium | reverse complement strand
TAACAATCTTAATGATTGCACTTAGCAATGGATTTGTATTTGCACAAACAGAACCGCTTGATACTGACGGTAACGGATACAGAAATATATCAACTCTTGATGAATTACGTTGGGTGAGTGAAAACGACTCATCATGGTCTTGGAATTTCGAGCTTGATAATGATATTAATGCTTCAGATACAAAGAATTGGAATGGCAATCTTGGCTTCTCACCTATAGGCACTAATTACTCAACAAGATTTTCAGGAGAATTTGAAGGTCATGGCTACAAAATCGAAAGTCTTTATATTAACCGACCAAGCCAAAGTAATGTGGCAATATTCGGATATATTGGTGGTGCAGAGATTCGAAATGTCGGGGTAGTTAATTGCGATATTAAAGGCGATGTCAATGTAGGCGGCTTGGTGGGTGGTAATTATCGTAATTCCACAGTAATTAACAGCTACAGCAAAGGCAGTATTGAAGGTAAAAACGAAGTCGGTGGCTTGGTAGGCAGTAACTTTTTTTCATCCACTGTGAGCAACAGTTACAGCAAAAGTAGTGTATCAGGCACAAAAGAGGTCGGCGGCTTGGTGGGCAATAACTCCTCATCCACAGTAATTAACAGTTACAGCACAAGTAGTGTATCAGGTTCAGAAGTGGTCGGAGGCTTGGTGGGTCGTAATTCTTTTTCAATAGTGAGCAAGAGTTACAGTACAGGTAGTGTTTTCGGTACAGAACAAGTCGGAGGCTTGTTAGGGGATAATTATTCATCCACAGTAATTAACAGTTACAGCACAAGTAGTGTATCAGGTTCAGAAGTGGTTGGCGGCTTGGTGGGTCGTAATTCTTTTTCCATAGTAAGCAACAGTTACAGTACAGGTAGTGTTTTCGGCACAGAACAAGTCGGAGGCTTGGTGGGATTTGATTCTAAATGCACAGTTATTAACAGTTATAGTACAGGCAGTGTTGAGGGTGATGTCTATGTAGGTGGCTTGTTAGGGTCGAATTCTTCATCCACAGTAATTAACAGTTACAGCACAGGTAGTGTCTCCGGCACAGAACAAGTTGGGGGTTTGGTAGGATATAATCAAGCATCCACTGTGGCAGGCAGCTTTTGGAATACACAAACAAGCGGACAAACGACTTCTTCCGGAGGTACAGGCAAGACTACTGTAGAAATGAAAACAAAATCTACTTTTATAAATGCAGGCTGGAACTTTGATTTTATATGGGATATTAGTACAGCTTATCCGGTAATAGATATTGATACTACTTACAGACCAAGTGATACTGACGCTGACGGCTATCTGAATATATCTACACTTACTGATTTACGTTGGTTGTCCGAAAGCGGTTTTGATTTAGATTCTAATTTCGAACTGGATAATAATATCAATGCCTCAGATACAAAGAATTGGCATGGCAATCTTGGCTTCTCACCTATAGGCATTAATTCCGTAACAAATTTCTCCGGGGTATTCGAAGGTCATGGCTTCGAAATCGACAGTCTTTATATCAATCGTCCAAACCAAAGTTATGTTGGCTTTTTTGGATATATTGGAGAAGCAGAGATTCGTAATGTCGGGGTAGTTAATTGCGATATTAAAGGCGATGTCAATGTAGGCGGCTTGGTGGGTGGCAATAATCGTAATTCCACTGTAATTAACAGCTACAGCACAGGCAGTATTGAAGGTAAAGACGAAGTCGGTGGCTTGGTAGGTGGTAACACTTCATCCACTTTGAGTAACAGTTACAGCACAAGTAGTGTGTCAGGCACAAAAGAGGTTGGCGGCTTGGTGGGCAATAACTCCTCATCCACAGTAATTAACAGTTGCAGCACAGGTAGTGTTGAAGGTGTTAACAATGTCGGTAGCTTAGTTGGTAAAAATTATAACTCCAATGTCATTGACAGTTACAGCACAAGTAGTGTATCAGGTTCAGAAGAAGTCGGCGGCATAGTTGGTAGTAATTATCGTCATTCCACAGTAATTAACAGTTACAGTACAGGTAGTGTTGAAGGTGTTTACAATGTTGGTGGCTTAGTTGGGTTTAATGAAATTTCAACAGTAAACAACAGTTACAGTACAGGAAGTGTATCAGGTTCAGAAGAGGTCGGTGGCTTAGTGGGAGACAATTATCGTTCAACAGTAATTAACAGTTACAGCACAAGTAATATCTCCGGTACAGAACAAGTTGGTGGTTTGGTAGGAGCAAATACTGATTTTTCCAATTTAATTAATACTTACAGCATTGGTAGTGTATCAGGTTCAGAACATGTTGGAGGTTTAGTTGGATTTAATCAAGAATCCAATGTGAAAGGTAGTTTTTGGGACATGCAAACAAGCGGAATAGACAGTTCCGCCGGCGCAACAGGCAAGACTACTGAAGAAATGAAAATGAAATCTACTTTTACTGATGCAGTTTGGAACTTTGATTTTATATGGGACATAAGTACAGCTTATCCGGTAATAGATATTGATACTACTTACAGACCAAGCGATACTGATGCTGACGGATATCTCAATATATCAACACTTAAAGATTTACGATGGTTATCCGAAAGCGGTTATGATTTAGATTCTGATTGGGAGCTGGATAGTGATATAGATGCATCAGGCACAAAAAACTGGAATAATAGTCTTGGATTCTCACCTATAGGCATTAATAACACAACAAATTTCTCAGGGAAATTCGAAGGTCATGGCTACATAATCTACAGTCTATTTATCAACCGCCCAACGCAAATTAGTATAGGCTTATTCGGATATATTGACGATGCAGAGATTCGAAATGTTGGAGTTGTGAATTGCGATATTACCGGTTATGGAAGTGTTGGAGCCTTGGTAGGTGGCAATTCTTCTTATTCCATAGTGAGCAACAGTTTCAGCACAGGCAGTGTCTCTGGGATTGGATATGTTGGAGGCTTGGTGGGTTATAATCATATTTCTAAAGTGAGCAACAGCTACAGCAGATGCAGTGTAGAGGGAGATTCCTATGTTGGAGGTTTAGTAGGGAGTCATTACTTGTCATCTTCAATATTTAACTGTTATAGCACAGGTAGTGTCTCTGGCACTGAACAAGTCGGCGGTTTGGTGGGTGAGAATTTCTCTTCTGAGATGTTATTTAGCTTCTGGGATACACAAACAAGCGGGCAAACGACTTCCGCTAGCGGCACGGGCAAGACTACGGAAGAAATGAAAAAAAAATCTACATTTACTGATGTCGGTTGGGATTTTGAAGAAATTTGGAAAATAGACGGTATCACAAACGACGGCTATCCATATTTTAGAGATGAACCTACAAGCATACTTGAATATGAAACTATACCGGAAAAGAATATATTTGTTTATCCCAATCCCGCATCGGATTATATTGAGATTTCTTTAAACAAACCTTCTTGTCCCGATTTTATCGGGGCGGAAGGTTCGGATCTCGCGATATATGATGTGCTGGGGAATGTGGTTTGGAAATTCACCGAAAACACCCTCACCCCAGCCCTCTCCCAGAGGGAGAGGGAGCTAAAAATTGATATTTCTCATCTCCCGAGAGGAGTTTATTTTGTGAGGGTAGGTGATAGAGTGGAGAAATTTGTGAAGAGGTAAATCCTCCGCCCCGATTTCATCGGGACAACTCCTTTGGAAAAGGAGGAAAAATTCAATGACATTGTTATTCATAGAGATTATCGGGTCAAGCCCGATAATGACGAGTAACTCAATTCAGACATCCGATGTTTCGGAAACATCGGATGTCTGTCAACAACTTTCTCCCTTTGTGATCAAAGGGAGTGCTTTTTCGCAAGAAAAAGTGAGGGATTAGTTTATGCAACCGACGGCTTAAGCCGTCGGTTGCCTGAAAATTTGGCAATAAGGTGCAGAAATTTGTGAATAATTAAGCAAAAAAAAATCACATTCCCAAATCGGCGCTTCGATAAGCTCAGCGACCGTTTGGGAATGAGTTTTATATAGCAAATTTAATTTACTTAGCTACTACTTCGGTTACTTTCTTTGCCGCATCTTCGAAAGTCAGTGCTACGTTAAATTCCAGTTCGGATTTTTCGAGCATTTCTTTTGCTTCTATTGCATTTGTTCCATCCAGACGAATGATAAGAGGCACATTCATTTCTACTTGCTTAAGTGCTGTAAGGATACCTTCGGCTACTTTATCGCATCTTACGATACCACCGAAAATATTTACGAGGACAGCTTCTACGCTTGGGTCACTTGTCATTATTCTGAATGCATTTGCAATTCTTTCTACATTTGCCCCACCACCTACGTCAAGGAAGTTAGCAGGTTTTCCACCGGAAAGCTGAATCATATCCATTGTAGCCATTGCAAGACCTGCACCATTCACCATACAGCCGACGTTTCCGTCGAGTTTGATATAGTTAAGGTCATATTTAGAGGCTTCCACATCAAGAGGCTCTTCTTCTGAAATATCACGCAACTCAGCATATTCAGGATGACGATACATTGCATTGTCATCAAAATTGATTTTTGCATCAAGTGCTATGATTTCATTATCAGTAGTAAGTACGAGAGGATTGATTTCAAGGATACTGCAATCCATTTCTTCATAAGCATTTACTAATTTATTAATAAATTTGATGAAGTTTTTGAAAGCCGCACCTTCAAGTCCCAGACCAAAAGCAAGTGAACGAGCCTGATAGCCCTGAAAACCGATTTTAGGGTCAATAGCTTCTTTGATAATTTTATCTGGAGTTTCAGCTGCAACTTTTTCAATTTCCACTCCACCTTCAGTAGAAACCATTATTGTATTCATACCTGTCTGGCGGTCAAGTGTAATTCCTGCATAGAACTCTTTTGCAATGGAAACACCGGCTTCAATAAGAAGTCTGTTTACAATGCTGCCTTTTTCTCCTGTCTGTATTGTAACGAGTTTATTGCCGAGCATTTCTTTGGAATATCTGTAAACAGTATCTGCTATATTATCACCTGTGATAATATTAACACCTCTCAGGTCTTTGCCGTCAATCTGAATTTTTTCGTTTGTTTCGGCATTATACATAATACCTTTGCCGCGTCCACCGGCATGAACCTGCGACTTAAGTGCCACTACATTCATACCTTTAGACTGAAACTCATCAAAAGTTACTTTTCCTGCATCTTCAGCGTTGAATACAACTGCATTGTGCAATACAGGAACTCCAAATTTCTTAAGTAAGTCTTTTGCCTGATACTCATGAATTTTCATTTACTTCTCTTTTATTTTGTTATTAAAAATAATAATTTGTTTTCTTTTTTTTTATTTCTCATTACGAAACTCCGATTTCGTAATGCAATTTTTTTAAAAGCTGTGCTTTGCTTGTAGAGACAAGGCATGCCTTGTCTCTACGTTTCTCCTTCCCAAATCGGAGTTTGGGAAGGAGTAAAAGCG
>CAZIXJ010000069.1:0-4367 GCA_964542835.1 uncultured Hyphomicrobiales bacterium | reverse complement strand
AGTCTGCGAGCAGAGGGATTGAATTTTAAATTTCCCCTCACCCCTGCCCTCTCCCCTCACAAACTGCCAGTGGCAGATTTGAGGGAGAGGGAGTTTTTGACAATATATCAAACAACAATTCTATTCGCATTATTATCTTCTGATTCCCAAACTCCGATTTGGGAATCCACCATTTCATAAAAGTTGTACTTTGCAAAGTCGACACTTCGGCTCCGCTCAGTGTCCGACAATTTTCTCACTTTCCCAAAGGGAGAAGCGAGTCTGCGAGCAGAGGGATTGAATTTTAAATTTCCCCTCACCCCTGCCCTCTCCCAACGGGAGAGGGAGTATTCGACACTTCGGCTCCGCTCAGTGTCCAAATTAATATATCAAAGAACAATTCTATTCGCTAACTTTCTTAATTACAACAAGTTCTACATCTGCATCTATCTGTGTATCTTTTTTGCAGTTTACTTGCTCCACTACACCGTCTATTGACGAATACATAGTGCTTTCCATTTTCATAGCTTCAATAATAATTACAGGTTGCCCTTCTTTTACATCATCTCCGGGCTTCACGAGTACATCTATTACAGAACCCGGCATTTGAGAACGGATGATTTCAGTATCAGATGATTCGGCAGTATATTCATCCAAATCATCATCATCGGCTTTTTTCAATTCATAATAATCCCCGTTTACATTGGCATAGAGCATATTTTTGTCCTGAGCAACAAAAATATCATATGTTTTATCAAAATATCTTGTTTTATATTGATGCAGTGATAATCTGTTCAAATCAATCTCAAACGGTATATCATTGATAATATAATTATTATCTTTGCTTTCTACGTTGAATATTTCATTGTTTAGTTTAAATTTCATAGTGTTTATTATTTATTTTGATTAATTTCCCATTTACCAATCATACTCCAAACGTCATGCTCTGTATTTCTGAAAACAGAAGTCTCATCTTTTGAATATCTGTTCAAAGAACATTCATTTGCAGCAGCCAAAGCTAATTCCTTGAATTTATGCTCTACTTTTATTTCATTTGTCTGAATAAAATCAGTTGTAGTATTTCCTTTTGCAAAGTTATCATTTTCAAGCACTTTTTTCATAAAAGGAATTGTAGTTTTCACTCCAAGTATCACAGTAGATTTAAGGGCATAAATCATTTTCTCTATTGCTTTTTCTCTGTTTTCCGCTTTTACGATTATTTTAGCAAGTATCGGGTCATAGAATACAGGTATTTCAGCACCTTTGATTATTCCGCTGTCAGTTCTTATACCCGGTCCTGTCGCTTCTTTGTAAAATAATACATTTCCGGTAGAAGGCATAAAATTATTATCAGGGTCTTCAGCGTAAACTCTGCATTCTATAGAATGACCGTTTTGAGAAATATCATCCTGTTTAATATCTATTTCTTTACCCGATGCAATATTTATCTGGAGTTTAATTAAATCAATTCCGGTAGTTTCCTCTGTAATAGGATGCTCCACCTGAATACGAGTATTAACTTCAAGAAAATAGAAATTTTTATCTTTATCAAGTAAAAATTCTACCGTTCCTACGCTGTCATATTTTACTGATTTAATCGCATTAACGGCAGCCAGTGCCATTTTCTGTCTTGTGGATTCATCAAGAGCTACTGAAGGAGTTTCCTCGATTATTTTCTGGTGGCGTCTCTGTATAGAGCATTCTCTTTCATAAAGATGAATGTAATTGCCGTGCTTATCACCGGCTACCTGAAATTCTATGTGGCGAGGCTCAAGTATATATTTTTCAAGATATATCTTATCACTACTGAATGCAGAAATGGATTCCCGACGTGCAGCCGGAACGAGTTCACGCAGTTCATCAGGATTATTTGCTACTCGCATTCCTTTACCGCCACCTCCCGCAGAGGCTTTGATTAATACCGGATAGCCTATTTCTTCGGCACTTTTGAGATAATCTTCAATATCATCTGAATTGGAAGTCATTCCCGGTGTAACAGGTACATTGCTCTCAATCATAAGTTTTCTGGACTCAAGTTTAGAACCGAGAATTTCAACTGATTTGGGATGAGGACCTATAAAAATCAATCCTGCATCACGAACTTTTTGATTAAATTCATAATTTTCAGATAAAAAACCATATCCGGGATGAATTGCATCGGCATTAATCTCTAAAGCAGACTGAATGAGCAGTTCCTGATTAAGATATGTTTCGGTAGCCTTATTACCCGGAAGATGCACTGATTCATCAGCCAGCTTTACGTGCAGTGCATCAGAATCCACATCTGAATGAACTGCCACTGTCTTAATATTCATTTCCTTGCATGCTTTGATTATGCGGCATGCTATTTCACTTCTGTTTGCTATTAGTATTTTTTTTATCATAATATTACATTCTGAAAACGCCAAATTTTTGTTCTTCTATTTCATTGTTGAGTGATGTAGATATTGCAAGAGCAAGTACGTTTCTCATATCTTTAGGGTCTATTATACCGTCGTCCCAAAGCCTTGCGGAACTATAATAAGGAGAAGCCTGCTCTTCGTATAATTTATGTATAGGGTCTTTAATATTTTTAATATCATCATCAGATAGATTTTTACCTGCTTTTTCCAGTTGCTTTACTTTTACGTCAGTAAGTACATTCGCTGCCTGCTCTCCGCCCATTACGGATATTTTTCCGTGAGGAAGCATCCAGAGAAATCTCGGATTATATCCTCTCCCGCACATTGCATAATTTCCTGCACCATATGAACCGCCGACTATTATTGTGAATTTAGGCACTTGTGCATTTGCAACAGCGTGAACCATTTTCGCACCGTCTCTTGCTATGCCTTCATGTTCATATTTTTTACCTACCATAAAGCCTGTTATATTCTGTAAGAAGAGCAGCGGAATTTTTCTTTGGGTGCATAATTCAATAAAGTGAGCTCCTTTTCTGCTTGATTCAGAAAACAGCACTCCGTTATTGCCGAGAATACCGACCGGATAACCCATTATTCGGGCAAATCCTGTAATCAGGGTTTTGCCGTACTCAGGTTTAAATTCCTGAAATCTCGAGCCGTCTGTTATTCTTGCAATTACTTCTTTTATATCAAATGGTTTTCTTATGTCTTTCGGGATAATACCATATAATTCTTTCGGGTCGTAATATGGTTCCTCAGGTTCTGAAATATCAAGTTTAAACTTTTCTCTTTTTGGGAAATTTTCGACTATATTTCTTGCAATTTTTAGTGCGTGAGCATCATCATTAGCTATATAATCTGACACACCGGATATTTTAGTATGAACATCTGCTCCGCCGAGTTCTTCTGCCGTAACTTCCTCCCCTGTAGCTGCTTTTACAAGTGGAGGTCCGCCAATAAATATAGTTGCCTGGTTGCGTACCATAATTGTTTCATCACTCATAGCAGGCACATAAGCTCCGCCTGCAGTGCAGCTTCCCATCACAACGGCGATTTGGGGAATGCCCATTTTAGACATTTGAGCCTGATTATAAAAAATATTGCCGAAATGCTCTTTATCAGCAAAAGTTTCAGCTTGTTCGGGTAAGAAAATACCGCCTGAATCAACAAGATAAATGCAAGGCAGATGATTTTCCATTGCGATTTTCTGAGCTCTGATATGCTTTTTGATGGTCATCGGGAAATATGTACCGCCCTTTACGGTGGCATCATTTGCCACAAGCATACATTCCCTGCCGTGAATCCTGCCGATACCTGTTACAATACCTGCAGATGGATCCATATTATCATACATATCGTATGCAGCAAATGCACCGACTTCCAAGAAAGGAGAATCCTTATCGAGCAAACCGGAAATGCGTTCCCTGGCGAGAAGTTTGCCTCTTTCTGTATGCCTTTTGCGTGATTTTTCATTACCGCCGAGTTTGATATGCTTCAGATTTTCCTGAAGTTCTAATACTATTTTTTCGGAAAAACTGAAATTTTCCTTATAATCCTGATTATTAACCGATACTTTGCTTTTAAGTCTTTGCATAAGCAATATTTTATTATTTTAAAATTATTAAATAATAAAAGAATTAAAAGTATAAGACTGCAAAATATTTTATTATAATGATAATTATATTACGGTATAATAATATTGTGGTATTCCTTGTCAATAAATATATGACAGATTTTGCGAGTTTGGCATATCTCTTTCTTAGTCAATAATTTAAATATTTTCTAAAACATTCGATGTTAGATACAATGCATGCCTTGTATCATACACCCCTTTAATTTCAACGCCGGCTGAGGACAGAATAAGAAGCTCAAAAAAATCACCAAACTGTAGAAAACTTTTTTTTTGGAAATTTACATATCTCATATTTCCTTGCCACACTGCATTATAGAGATTTCATGACATAATATTTTGAACTTTTTTCCAAA
>CAZIXJ010000068.1:0-9889 GCA_964542835.1 uncultured Hyphomicrobiales bacterium | reverse complement strand
ATTCCCGGTTTGTATCCGAAAAATCAGGAATGATAGGCAAAGAGCTTGGGATGTCCGATGAAGACGTAATGGAAGTAAAGATGGCAGGAATGCTTCATGATATTGGAAAGCTGGCATTTTCAGATACTATGCTTTATAAGCATCAGTCTGAAATGACTGATAAAGAAATGAGGAGGTATTATCTTTATCCGCGGCTTGGTATGCAAATACTTAAGTCCAGCAAAAACTACGATAATATCGGAAAGATTATACTGCAACACAGAGAAAAATTAGACGGTTCCGGCTTCCCAAATAATCTTAAAAAAGACAATATTCTGCCTGCTGCAAGGATTATCGGCGTTGTGGATTTCTTTCACAGAAGAATATACAAACGTCTCAAAAGCAGAAGTTCCGCAGAAAAGCCCTCAGTGCCTGTTACAAGTTCCGCTTCTTATCTCGAACTGACTAATGAAAGATATAAAGATACTATGAATTTCCTTTTAAAAAAGCGGGGAGTGCTTTACGAAAAAGAAGCAGTCGATTTGCTTTTTGAAATTATGGAACTTGAACGAAAAACTATGGGGCAAAAGACGATTCAAAAAGTAATGGTAAATGAAATAGAAGACGGAATGATATTTGCTGATGATTATTATACTGATTTCGGATTGCTTATAGCAGCAAAAGGCGAGAAAGTAAATTCCGGGATGAAAAAAACATTATTAAAATTTGCTGAAAACGGTAATTTGCCTAATAAAATTCTTGTAATAAAGTAAAGTTTTGATTTATGGATTATACTGAAAAAAGAATACTAATCGTTGATGATGATGAAACTTTTGCAAGATTTGTAAAAAAGTTTTCTGAAATTGAACTCGGAATAAAAAGTGACCACGCTTTAAATCCCGCTGTAGCTTTTGATATGCTTAAAAAGAACAAATATGACCTGATGATACTGGATATGGAAATGCCCGTAATGGATGGATACACGGCTCTGAGAGAGATACGCAGAAGAAAGGAAATTAAGGATATTCCCGTTATTATCTGTACTGCACTCGTTACTCCCACTTTACTCGGTAGTCTTGCAAAACTTGGCATTTCTTCGTATATTATAAAACCTTCGAAATCGAATATTATAATTAATAAAATTAAAATGGCTCTTGATTAAAAACGAAATAAATTGAAAAATATATGTTAGTTGATTTTCAGCAAATATTAAAATCAGAAAAACTTCCTCCCGTAATCATGCTGTTCGGGCAGGAAGAATTTTTAATTGAAGAAGCATATAACAAATTAATAAAGAAATTTATTACTAATTCTAATATGCGGGACTCATTCGATGAGACCGATGCTTCCGAAAAGGGAATAAGCGCCGACAGCATTGCCGATATGGTATCTTCGGTTTCTCTTCTGAGCAGCAGCAGAATAGTTGCGGTAAAAAATTTCCACGAACTGTACAAAGGCAGATTAGACAAGAAAAAAAACCTCAATATGCCTCTTGTAAGATACCTGAATAATCCAAGCCCTGAAAACGTACTGATTATTCTTGCACAGGAAAAAAGTATAGACGGAGCCACAAAAAAAAGAAGCCAGCTAAATAAGGTAATATCCGCTGCCAAATTTCCATACAATATTATTCTTGAAAAGCATATTTGTGCAGAATTTCCTAAAGTATGGGAAAATCAGATGCCGGCTTTTATAGTAAAAAGATTTGCAGAATTGAATAAAAAAATTGATCCCGAAGCTGCCAAATTATTGCTTTCGAGAATTAATCCTGAATTAAGGCAAATTGCCAATGAAATAGACAAAGTAGATATTTATTATCGGGATAAAGAGGTAATCAACGTAAATGACATTAATTTTCTCATAGGCAGTTCCAGAAATTATAATATTTTTGAACTTCAGAAGCAAATAGGACTGAAAAAAAGCGATAAAGCAATTTTTATACTACACAAAATGATGGAAGAATCCAAATCGGAAACACCGATAATTATCGTAAATATGCTGGCAAGATATTTTATGGTATTATGGAAACTGAATGATTTGCAAAAAGAATACACAAATAAATTCCAGCTTGCAGGCAAAGCCGGATTAAGCCCCGTATTTGTGGATGATTACAGAGCGGCTCTGAATAATTTTTCTGAAATGCAACTCAACAGGGCATTTATTTATCTGGCGGATGCAGATGAAATGGTAAAAACTTCATCATCGGACAGCCTCGCAATTCTTCAGAATATGATAATTAATATTATGGATTAAATTATGGATTATTCGAATAATTTGATAATGCTGATAGAAGACGATTCTCTTTACAGAAAGTATTTAAGTAAAAATATTGATATTTATCTCAAATCATTGACTATCGAAGCTAATGACCCTTCCGATGCGGATATGTATCTCGAAAATAATAATCCCGATTTGATACTGCTGGATGTGAAAATGCCTGTAATGAATGGTGTGGAATACCTGAAAAAACTTAGAAACAACAATAAAACAAAGGATGTGGCGGTAATTCCCTGCACTTCCAACTCAGCAAGACCCATAGTAGTGGAAATGATGAAATACGGAATTTCAGATTTTATTGATAAAAAATCCCATATAAAAGTAATCGTCGATAAAATAAAAAAAGTATTAGATCAAATAAATTTAGCAAAAGAAAAAAATCAAAAGGAAAAAAAATGAATTCAATATATTTCACAGACGAGCAGCATCCCGAATCGTATTCTTTAAAAAATCAAATTTACGAGCATCTGGAATTTAATTTAGCAAAAGACAAAACAAACGTTACAAAAAATGATGTATTCCGGGCACTTGCATATTCTGTAAGAGATAAAATGGTAAGAAAATGGCTCAGAACTCAGAACTTTTATAACCATAATGACATCAAGCGGGTGCATTATCTTTCGCTTGAATTTCTGATGGGGCGACTTCTTGAAAATTCTCTTATTAATCTGGGATTTTACGATGAGTGCAAATTATTGCTGAAAGAAATGGGGTATGATCTTGCAGAAGTATTGGAAGAAGAGCATGATATGGGGCTTGGAAACGGAGGCCTTGGGAGGCTTGCTTCCTGCTTTCTTGATTCGATGGCTACTCTCAAACTACCTGCCAACGGTTATGGAATAAGATATGAATACGGTATTTTTCATCAGGAAATAGAAAACGGATATCAAAAGGAAAAGCCCGATAACTGGATAGGCTTCGGGAACCCTTGGGAAGTAATGAGACCCGAGCTTACTTATACTATCAAATTTTACGGAAAAGTAGAAAGCCATATTGACAAAGATAAAAGGCTTTCACTTAACTGGGTAGATACAGATCAGGTGCTTGCAGTTGCTTATGATATTCCCGTACCCGGATACGATAACGACACTGTAAATAATCTCAGACTGTGGCAGGCAAAAGCTGCAAAAGATTTTGATTTTCATTTTTTCAATATGGGCGACTACGTAAAAGCAGTAGAAAATAAAAATGAAACTGAAAACATTTCAAAAGTATTGTATCCGAATGATAAAACTATGCTCGGCAAAGAATTAAGACTTAAACAACAATACTTTTTCGTATCTGCATCGCTTCAGGATATTATTAAAAATTACAAAGAAACTCATGACAATTTCGATATGTTTGCCGAATTGAATGCGATACAACTTAATGACACACACCCTTCAATTGCTATCCCCGAGCTTATGAGGCTTCTAATTGATGATGAAAATCTCGGATGGGAAGAGGCATGGCAGATATGCAGAGATACTTTCAGCTATACTAATCATACCGTACTCAGCGAAGCGCTTGAGAAGTGGTCCGTAAAACTTTTTGAAAAACTGCTGCCGAGACATCTGCAGATAATTTATGAAATAAATTACCGGTTCCTTGATAAAGTGCGTAAACATTACCACAATGATCTGGAAAAGCTGAAAAATATGTCCATAATAGAAGAAGGACATGAAAAAATGGTAAGAATGGCTAATCTTGCTATCGTGGCAAGCCATTCAGTAAACGGAGTGGCAGCTCTTCATACTAAAATATTAAAAAACAGAATATTTTCAGACTTTGATGATTTTTATCCGGGTAAGATAAATAATAAAACTAACGGAATTACACAGAGAAGATGGCTAAAGCAATCAAATCAGCCTCTGTCGAGTTTGATTTCTGCAAAAATTGGTAATGCATGGATAAAAGATTTATATAAACTAAGAGACCTTGAAAAATTCATTGATAATGAAGATTTTATTTATGACCTTAATGAAGTGAAAAGGCTAAATAAACTAAAGCTGGCTAATCTGATAAAACAGGATTACAACATTACTGTAAATCCTGATTCGATATTTGATACTCAAATAAAAAGAATCCACGAATACAAAAGACAACTGCTGAATGTATTGAAAATCATAACCTTTTACAACAGAATAAAAGAAGGCAGAATAGATTCCATAGAGCCTCACACATATATCTTCGGAGGGAAAGCCGCTCCCGGATATTATATTGCAAAAATGATAATTAAACTGATTAATTCAGTAGCAAATACGATTAATAACGACCCGGATGTAAATGAATTTATGAAAGTAGTATTTCTCAAAAATTATTCGGTATCGCTTGCTGAGATGATAATACCGGCTACAGATATTTCAGAGCAAATCTCAACTGCCGGGTTCGAAGCGTCAGGTACGGGAAATATGAAATTTCAGCTCAACGGTGCTTTAACTCTCGGCACTCTCGACGGAGCTAATATTGAGATGATGGAAGAGATGGGCAGAGAAAATATGTTTATTTTCGGGCTAAACTCCGATGAAGTTTCCGAACTTAAGGCTAAAGGCTACAATCCTTACCATTATTATCAAAAAAATGAAGAAATAGCAGAAACTATTGACCTTATCAAATCCAATTATTTCGAACCCGCAGAAGAAGGTATATTTGATAATCTCTGTAATGATTTGCTCTACAAGGATAATTTTCTGCTGCTTGCAGATTATCAGGATTATCTCGATATACAGGATGACATAGACATACTTTTCAGAAATAAAAACGAATGGGGCAAAAAAGCTCTGCTAAATATTGCAAGAGCAGGTAAATTCTCTTCTGACAGAACTATTTCTCAATACGCAGAGGAAATATGGAAAGTAAAACCTGTTAACATTTACAGTATAGAGAAATATTAATTCTTGAGATTGAGAATATAAATATAAATTAATTCTCCGTCTTGCCAGACTTCTGCTCAGTTCAGTGTCCGGCAAGACCCATCATTTTCAAAAAATGAGGAAGTTTATCCTTTTTCTAATAGGGAGTTGTTAATTAAATTTAACATAGTTTCCAATCAAATCAAATGATTGAAATTAGGGAGATTTACTCTATTCAGGATAGCTTACCGAACCGAGTATGGTCTTTCTTGCTGCACCTGTTACAGAAGGAAGGTTACCGGGTATTTTCATAAGATTAAGATAAGCTAGATAGCCAAAGCAGAGAGCTTCTTTTGCATCCGAAGGAATACCCGATTCATCGGAAATCAAGATGTCATACTCTTTGAGTTTGCTCCTGATAAGTTCCATAAGGAAAGTATTTTTTACTCCGCCGCCTGAAGCAATTATTTGTGCGTAAGGTATGCTCAGCATTTTAATATTTATTGCTATTGAAGAGGCTGTAAATTCCGTGAGAGTTCTGATAATGTCCTGAGGTTTGTAATCAGTATTTATTAATCTGCTGATAAGATTATAATTAAAAAGCTCTCTTCCTGTAGATTTTGGTGGCTTTTTAGTGAGATATTCCATCTTCATAAGATTATCGTAAAGATATGGTATCATTTTTCCCTGTTTTGCAATTTCTCCGTTTTTGTCGTATTTTTTATCAAAAAGCTCCGCTGCCATAATATCTATAAGCATATTTCCGGGTCCGGTATCAAAAGCAATAATTTCATCTTCAATTCCTGATTCCGGTATAAAAGTAATATTTGCAATTCCGCCGATATTAAGAGCTATTGTGTTTTTTCCGTTAAAAAGGAAATCCCTGTCGAATACAGGTACGAGAGGCGCTCCCTGACCACCGAGAGCCATATCTCCGCTTCTGAAATCGCTGATTACTTTAATTCCTGTTTTTTTTGCAAGATAATTTGGATTACCAAGCTGAAGAGTGGAAGAGGTTTTAATATTTGCTATCATACAGGGAGAGGGCTGGTGCCATACGGTCTGTCCGTGTATTCCTACAGCTTCGCATTCTTTGAGATTTACATTATGCTTTTCTGAAAATTCTTTTACAGCACGAAAATAAATTTCAGAAACAGCGAAATTCAGAGATGATATTTCTTTAATGGAAACCGGTTGTTCTGAAATTTGAATTATTTTTTTTCGTAAGCCGGCATTTATTTTTATTTCATCGAAAGCAATAATTTTGAGAGATTTATCAGAGTATTCTGCCATAGCAATGTCAATGGCATCAAGAGAAGTGCCTGTCATAATTCCAAGGGTTTTCATTACGCTTTTTTTCAATAATTCCAAACAATTTTAATTCAAAACTAATAAAATATGCAATAATTTCTAATTATTTTTTTCATAATTACATATTTTGTCTTATATTTAGAATTATAATTGTGAAATTTAAGTGAAACAATTATTTTAATTAGTGAAGTTAAATCTACTGTTATTGAATAAATGAACAAAAAAGTTACCTGTATATATTGCAATAATGACAGAGTGGTAAAGCACGGCAAGACTTCCAACGGTCAGACGAGATACCGTTGCAGGGCTTGCGGTAAAACGTGGATTAGCCGGAAGAAACTTGTGGACAGACCCCAGATGTCAGAAATTGTAGCTCAATATCTCGATGGTGTTACCTATAGAGAACTTGTGGATATTTATCACAGTTCTCCGCAAAGGATTAATCAGAAAATCAGGGAATTCCTCGAAGGATGCCCTTCGTGGGAAGATTATCTCGATACCTACATAGAAAATCATCATAATGAATTGATTTATCTTGTCTGTATGCCGTTTTCCTGTCTCAAATCCGAAAGCCATGATAACAGAATGTGTGCAGCATTTGCAATAGATGCTGTTTCTACTGTAATTATCGGATATGAAATCAGCAGCTATAATAATTATGAAATATGGTTCAGGCTTCTAAGCAGACTTAAAAAAAGAGATGTAAGCTCTAAAGCCTTTATGACTAATGGGATGAAGCAAATAGAGGATGCAGTAAAAATAGTTTATCCCGGTGCAGACCTAAAAATAAATTACCACAGAAATTACCGTGATAAAGAGCTTAATTGCTGTCTCAGAAAGGAAAGGCTTAATGATAAATTAATTTCCGATGCTACAAAAATCTTTAATATGCTGGATAATAAAAATCTGAAAAAATATCTTCGTATTCACGAAGATAAATCACTTAGTGATTTTCTTACGGAAAATCAGGAAGATTTTTTGAACAGGCTTAGGTACAGATTGGAAAACAAATCAGAGTTGAGAATAGAAGGTTTGCTGGAAGATTTCACACACAGATTTGAAAAATTCCATATGCTTAAAGATAATCCCGAGCCACTTATTAATGGTCTTGTAGCCAGAAAAATGCTTGCTACTACTGATATGGGATTCAGCAGGCTTTCGCTGTATTCTCAAAAGCCGAGTGCTACTATTTTCAGTGATTTTGCATGTGGCAATATGCCGCAGTTAATTAATTTCGAGCAGAATAGCCGGGAACTAAAAGCATTTCTTATTGAAATTACTGCGAGAAGTCTTGAACTTCCTGTAATTATTTCGAGATGTGATTTACAATCGGAAAGATGCTGTTTGCTTTAAAACCTGTTAATTTGGCAGTCGTTTCGCTTTCATTTGAAATGCAGTAATTAAATTTTATTCGCTTTCGGGGAAGAATACGAATTTTAAATTTTTTGAAAGATAATGATAGAAAAATTAAAATATATCATACTCTTTGCATCAATATTTTTGATGGAAAATCTCTATTCTGAAAGCTCAGTTCCTGCAATTACAAATTTTGACAGTACCGACACCCCTCTTGATTTATCCGTACCAATTAATTTTGTAATTGATTCTTCCGAAAACAAATTAAAATTTAAAATCAACTGGGATTCCTCTCCAGAATCAATAAGATACAAAGTATTTAAAAAAACTCCTGCCGAAAAAAAAATGGGCAATCCCATATTAACGATAACAGATACTACCGTTACAGAATATATCGATGAAGATATCGAATCCGGAAAGATTTATGAATACGGAGTAGAAGATTACAGAATGAGGTATTCTTCTTATGGCTATATTGCTGCCGGAATAAAAATTCCACCCGGGCATTACAAAGGAAAAATACTCGTGTTAATTGATGAAACAATAAGAGAGCCTCTTGATAGCCTTCTTATTCAGTTCAGAAAAGATTTGGTGGGAGACGGCTGGCTTCCCGTTTTCAAAGATGTTCCCCGAACTGAAGAATTTAATCCATCAAATGTAAAATTTATAAAAAACAAAATTATCAATGAATATATAAAATCGGACTCTTTAATGTCCGTATTGCTTTTCGGAAGAATAGCAGTCCCTTATTCGGGCTATTTTGCTATTGACGGGCATTCTGACCACATCGGTGCATGGCCTGCAGATACATATTATACCGATTTGGACGGCATCTGGACTGATACTGCTTCTGTAGATACTTCCGCTGCTGATGCGAGAAATCATAATTATCCCGGCGACGGAAAATTTGACAATTTTATAATCCCAACTGATGCAGAGCTTGAATTCGGCAGAATAGACTTTTACAATCTTCCTGCATTTGAAGAATCCGAAATAGAACTTTATAAAAGGTATCTTTCCAAAAATCATTTATGGAGAAATGCAGAAATTTCAATGCCATACCGGGCTGCTATTGTCAATCATTTTCCCGTAGAAGAGCTTAATGAATCTCCTTCATCTAATGCGTGGCAAAATCTATCTTCACTTCTCGGATTATCTGAAATTACCGAATATGATGACAGACATATTTTAAGAGACAGTTCATATCTATGGTACTGGGGAAGCGGTCCCGGCTCTTTTAATTCTTCTTTCAAGGCATTATATACTGATGAACTTGCCCTGTACAAACATAATGCCATATTCACTGTTGTCTTCGGCTCTTATAACGGTGATTGGGATTCAGAAGATAACGTGCTAAGGGCGGCTATTGCATCCAACCCTTCTATTCTTACGTCCACTTGGGCAGGCAGACCATTCTGGCAGTTTATACATATGGGGCTGGGTATGCACATTGGCTACGCAACTAAATTAAGCCTGAATAACAGAGCTGACAGCTACCCCAGCTCTGCAAAATACGGAAGCAGAGGAGTTCACATATCATTTATGGGTGACCCTACCTTAAAAATGTATAATATTCCACCCGTGTTCGGCATTACATCTGAAAAGAAGGGCAATTCCATTATATTGAAATGGCAAAGTGATGGCGATAATGACGGATATTATATTTATAAATCAGTATCACTTGAGGAAAAATTTCAATTAATTAACGAAAATCCGGTAAAGATTAATGAATTTACAGATGATAATCCGTATCTTGGGAACTTTTATTATATGATAAGACCCGTAAAGCTGACTGAAACTACTACCGGCAGCTTTTATAATCTTAGTACCGGAAAATTTATCCCGGTAAGCTATTATCCTGAAACTCCCGAAAAATCTCTCGAAGCACTTGTGTTTCCAAATCCGGCAGATTCATATTTCAAAATATATTTATATGCTGATAATCCCGGCAACCTGAATATTGATATTTATGATATAACGGGGAAAAAAGTAACAAATTTATTCAAAGGCAATTCTGTATCGGGCTGGCAGGAAATTGACAATATATCTGAAATAAATTTGAACTCTGAATTTGCACCCGGATTATACTTTATAAATATGAAAAATGATAATAAAATTATTACAAAGCCAATAAT
>CAZIXJ010000067.1:0-9927 GCA_964542835.1 uncultured Hyphomicrobiales bacterium | reverse complement strand
AACTCAGGCAATCGTTGTAATGAAAGCAGATACATTACTTAAAGCAAATGAATATCCTGTTGACGGAACTACTTACTTTGCAAACACTATTTACGGAGCAGGCTCAAGTATTGGTGATGCAGTAGTTGTTTATAAAGGCACAGGAACAGAAGTAGATGTAACGGGTCTTGCACCTAATACTACATATTATGCTTATGCATTTGCATATTCATTAGATGCAGGTACAAATGACGGCAGTGAAAACTACAGAACAACTGCAGCAAGCGGTAATCCTAATTTACAGGCTACTTCAGGCAGCTACGACGATGATGTAACATTCGGAACTAATAATACAAGGGCTACATCCAAAACTATCGGTACTAATACACCGGTCTATGGTACTATTAAGAGCTCTACAGATGAAGACTGGTTTAACTTTACGGTAACCAGCTCTTCACCGAATATTCGCGGTACACTCGAATTGGCAAGCGGAATGGGTAATTATAATATCGAGCTTTATAACGATGATAACAGACGAATAAGACGCGGTATAAGAATATCCAATAACAATGAAGCTCAGGTAATCAATGACTTGCCTGCAGGTACTTACACAGTACGCATTTATGGAGTGGAAGGCGCTTATAATGCAGATACTCCTTACGTACTAAAAGTAAAAACTAATGCAGACGAAATATTCAGTGTAACCGAATAATTTTAAATACGGCTGCCGCAAAGGATTGTGGCAGCCCATTAAAATGAAAGTAATTAATATTAATCAATAATAAAGGAAATAAATTATGTTTACCAAAAAGACCAGACCGGAAGGCAAAGGCATAGGACACAGGATGTTGTTGCAGTTGCTTGCAATGTTGATTTTGGTGTCCGGCACGGCAGTAGCTCAGGATTACGAATTTCAGTTGGAACAGCGCCGAATGGGAGATACGATAGGCGTTGAAATCTGGGCAAAATCGCTGAATGCTGCGGCAGCTAATCTGGGCGATATGTCAATCGTAGTAGAATATGACGAGGAGTTTTTGAGTCCTGCAGCGATAGTATCAGGCTCAAATCCTGCCGAAGAGACAGATTCGATATTTTATGATATGGATGTGGCAAATCCTGTAATAGATATAGAGTCTCCGTTTGCGGATGCACTTTATGGCTATTCAGGCTTGAGCGCCCAATCAAGAGATAACGGAACGAAGTATTTGTTCCAGCTTGACGTAAATACAGGAAGCAATCCTACGGGTTACCAGCCTTCAACGGATGGCAAGGGAACTTTTGTGGGTATGCTTAAGTTTTACATACACAATTATGATGAAATTTCTTCAACTACTTTTACCGGAATAGAGTTCAGTACAGGCGGTTTTGGAGCATCAGCACTTACTGATGTTGATGGAAATGACGTAACTGCAAGTACTACTTTTTCGACTACTGATGATTTTACGGTACGCGGAATTAAATTGCTAAATCCGAATTTCCCAAATCAGGCAATTAACAGATATAACGACCCTGCACTTGCTTCAATGGGAACAAACAACGGATATCCTATTTATTTCGAGAGATCAGGTTTGCAGAATCCTGCAGAAGGCAATTACGGTACACCTGTAGTGGGCTATTATCTCGAGTATTCTCTTGATAACGGCGGAACATATTCTCAGATAGGTTATCTTGCAGAGACAAATCTTGATGTGCCTTCTATGGGCGGTAATACGAATTATTATGCTTCAGGAAATGTAGATTATCCGAGTGCATCCAATCAGAGATATGTTACTCAGGCTGACGGAAGTGCATTAACAACAACTAATACCGGCTATGGCGGAGTATTGAGAACAATCTGGAAAGCAGACGACCAGTTCCCATTCCGTTCTGAGCAGGCTCTGATGAGAGTCAGACAGTTGGACAGCACTGGTACAGGCGCTGATATCACAAACAGAAGTGCCAGAAATTTGACTGATGCAACAAGATGGGACGTAAGTGATTACAATTTTGTACTTGGAAGATTATTCTTTGTACAGCTTGACGGAACAAACGGTTATTTCAAAACAGACAGAACATTCTCAAATTCTACACAGCTAACTGTTGGAGCTTGGGTAAATCTAAATGGAATACAGGCAGTGGACGGAGCTGAACCTGCAATAGCAGCATCATCAGCGGGACCTGCATCACCTGAAGAAGGCGCATGGATGCTATATCTTGAAGACGGACAGTACCCTGCGTTCAGAGCAAGAGAAATCAACGGCAGAGGTCCGGGTGGATATATCGGCGATGTGATTTCACCAATAGCTTTGAATACAGCAAGCGACGGTACACCGATAGCAGATTCTCACGGAGATAACTGGCGCCACGTAGCAGCCACAGTATCAAACAATACAATAATACTTTATCTTGACGGAGAAGAAGTAGCGAGATATAATAATGAGCAGGCATTTGATATCAGAATGCTTACATCAGACCATCCGCTTTGGATAGGAGTAAATCCTAATATATCAATAGAAGCAGAAGATTATCTTTATGCCGGAATTAAAGAAGTAAAAGTATGGAGAGTAGCTCTTTCTCAGGAAGAATTGAGGTCTCATATTCCGGGTGTATATGACCCTACTGATATGAGTTTAGGTGATGAAAGAACTTCACTTGAGCTATATTATCCTCTTCAGGCATCAAGACTTGATAATGCTTCTGTAGAGTATGAGCAAAACAGCCTTACCGGACTTGATTACTATGAAAATTCAGCAGTAAATGCAAGCCCTGTTAATTCTGAAATTAATTACAGACCTGACCGCTCACACTTGAGATTAACATCTCCTATCGGTGGTGAAGGTATAAGTAATCTTAAAAACGAAACTTTCCCTGTAAGATGGACTGCTTATGGTATTGGTTCACTCGCACCAAGCTCTGAAGATGTTCAGATAATGGTAAGCCGTGACGGCGGACTTACATGGTTCGATGCAATTGATGACCAAACTCCTGCAATGCCTCTTGACCAGGCAGAAGTAGAAGAAAGCGAAGTGCTTTGGGAACCATATAACAACGCTACATTCACAAGTCAGGATGATGACCTTCAGGGCTTAGTGGATATTGATGGTAATTATTCCAAATCAGTAATTCTCAAAATCAGCGGAACTGAAGATAACAACCAGGATAACATCAGTTATCAGTCAGGTGAATTTACGGTAGCTCCTTATTTTGCATTCAGAAATAATGCAAATACAGTTGCTAAGATTAATCCAAATACGGAATTAAATCTAAACAGCGGAGTTACAGTAATTGAAGCATGGATAAGACCTCACAGATTCCCTACACAGGATGAAGAGTATTTTCCAATTTTTGCTAAAAAAGCAGATGACGGCAGTGAAGATTTGAATTATGCATTAAGACTTCTTCCTACAGGTCAGTTGGAATTTGAAATGTCATCTTCTACCGGAAATGCAGTAAGAACTGCAGTCAGCAGCGCTGATGCAGATTCATTGCTCGCCAGACCAAACGTAGTAAGAGATACTGCATGGTATCACGTGGCTGTATATCTTAATCTTGCCAATGGCGGAGCTTCTACCGCAATATTCTATATTGACGGAACTCCTCACTGGGTAGGCTCTTTGGACGAGCAGCTTGGTTCTAACATTACAACTAATGCAAATAATAATTATCCTGCATTTATCGGATATGAACCGGGTCCTGTAGTAGAAGGAGCTGAAGATGCATATTCATTTATCGGTGATATTAAATCAGTAAGATTCTGGAACGGATATCCGGGCAATCAGGTTCAAAGTTCAAATGTGGACAAATCTGATTTGACTGAATTCATACAGGGAGCTGCTGCTGTAAGAGCTGATGAACTTGGCAATTACAACGGTAACAACTTTGCTGAAAATTTAGTTGCTGCTTATGTTATGAACGGCGGAAGCTGGACAGGAAACGGAATCTATAACAGTATTCCTTCTTATCCGGAAGATGACGACCTTGCTGTAAGAATGACAGGAACAGGCTTCGAATATGTAGCTACCAAGCCATATATGAAGCTCGTAAAACCTGCTTTCAAACAGAGAGTATCCAATACAACAGAAGACCTTACTGTTCGCTGGACAGGATTTGACTATGAAAGAAATGACGGAACTTCATTCAGAAACGGAAGTGCCGGTACGAATCATGCAGACCTTGAATTTTCAATCGAAGGTGGCGGCGGTACTGTAATTCAGCATTATCAGTATGTATCTTCACAGACATACAATGCAGGATATACAAACGCTCTTTCACTTTTCTCTAATCAGGCAGCTTATGAATTCCCAGGAACTGCAAGCAGGTCTCAGTATGCAGCAAGCCTGAACGTAAGCGTTGCAGACCCTGACTTAAACAATGACTCTACATTCAACGACCAGGGACAGATTGCTGCAGCCAATACTAACGGAAGACTAAGACTTAAAGGACGCACAACTCTTAACGGTTATGACTTTGAATATCTGAATGGTGCAAACGGTAATGATGGTGAATTACCTGATTTGAGAGTAGAATCACCACTATTTACTATTACTCCTCAGTCTAACTTCACAGTGAGAACTCTTCTTGAAGGTTATCACGAAGGCAGTGCTGACGGTATTCAAGCTGACCTTGGTAATACTGACTGGGATTTGGACGGAAATGGTTTGAGAATATATCTTTATGAAAATAATGCAAATCAGCCGGGTAATTTGGTAGCTACAGCAGTATCAGAAAATGGATACCTTAATTCAACTACTGCTTATGACTATACAAATTTCAATTCAGGTGAAAATGATTTTGCAAATGTACCTTTCGTATTCGATTCTATCGGCGACGGCAGATATTTTGTAAAAATTGACCATATCAACCACTTGCCTGTAATGTCAAGATATGCAGCACCTTTCTATTTCTCAGGTGATGATAATGACACATGGGCTGTAGAATCAGGTTGGGATTTCTCAGGATGGAATGGTGTAACAGGCAATGAACTGCAATCAACTAATGCACTTCTTGACCCTCCTGTATTTGGTAATACATTTACTGCATACGGAAATTCTGAAACTGATATTAACGAAAGTGAATATGGTACTACATTGCTTGTTTATAACGGCGGAAGAGAAGGCGGTACTACAAACGCACTGCCGGCTATGGTAGGCGGCGACGTTTATAAAGATGACGTAATCAACGCACTGGACAGAGCAAGAGTAGTAGGCGATAACGGTACTACGCAGCCACGCTCTGACGTAACCGGTGATGGCGCTATCAATGCAACGGACAGACAGATTGTTTACAGAAACAGCGGTAAGGAAGCAGACCTTCCAGAACTTGAAACTTCAGGCGGAATCGAAAAAACTAATACTGTTCCTTTCCTTGCAGGATATGAAACTGCTTTCTTTGAAAATCCTGAACTTACAAGAATGTTCATCGAAGCTGAAATGAGATATCCGGGCAATGAATATGCTTCTGAAATTGAAAGAATTAAAAATAAATTTAATACTTTCTTAGGTGCCGTAGAATATGAAGTAGAAGCAAGACCTTTCATAAACGGTGATTATCTTGATATTCCTGTTTACGTTAAGAATATTGGTGACCCGTTTGGTCTTGGTAACTGTACTTATGCAGTTCAGTTTGAAACTTCCAAGTTGCAGTTCGTAGAGCTTGTAAATACTGAAGAAGTAATATTCAATGACAGAGCTGATTTAGGATATTTCTCAACGTTTACTTCTCCTACAGAAGATGCAAAAGACCCAATATCTAACGTAAGAACTATTGATATTAACTTTGATAACTATGTGCCGGCAAATAATCCGGGAACTTCATTACCGTATGAGCCTACTTATATCGGTACTTTGAGATTCCAGAGATTAGATGATGCACAGAGCTATTTCTTTGACTGGCATCCAATTACAGTGGTTTATACTGTGGATGGAGAAGAAGTAACAGGCGACGGCGACTTCAAAGACATTAAACCGGTAATTTCAGATAACAAACTTACTGTAATTTATCCGAATGGTGGCGAAGAGCTGATTGCAGGACGCCCTTACAATGTAAGCTGGACTGCAACCGCTGATAATCAGTTAGGATTCATTGACTTCTCATCTGATAACGGTGCATCATGGACAAGAATTACAGACAATCCTGTAAATCTTAAAGACGGAAGATATAACTGGAATACACCAAAAGTTAATTCAAACGAATGTTTGATAGCTATCGTAAATGCAGAAAACGGCACTCAGCTTGATAAGAGTGATGCTCCATTTGCATTGGTATCTACTCCTGCTGAAATCTCAAGACCATCTATGTATGACGAAACTTATACAAGTGGTACTAAAGACGTTATTCGCTGGAGATTAGAAGAAGATGCTCAGATTTACTTTGAATTTTCTGCTGACGGTCTTGGCGGATGGACTCAGGTAACAGGCGAAGTTAATTCCAACCTTGGTGAAACAGGCTGGACTCTTCCTTCAGCTAATACTGCAAAAGCGGTAGTTAGAATGATTGACGCACAGACTAAAGAAGTGCTTGCTGTATCTACTAAATTCAAAGTATTGGCAGGTACTGTTACAATTACAAATCCACGCGAAGGTGACAGTTTCAAATATGGTCAGAAAACTCAGGTTCGCTGGGTATATGACAATGTGAATCAGTTCGATATTCAGTTAAGTGTGGATGGTGGTTCTACATGGGGCGAAATCGAAAGAGACGTAAAAGCTCCTGCTAAGAGATACGACTGGATGATTCCAAACGTAACTACTGATAATGCAGTAATCAGAGCGATTTATCCGGGCAACGCAGCTCTTGAATATGACAGAACAGGTGAATTCTCGCTTGAAGGTAATACTTCAGTGAATGACCCTAATGCTGCCGGATATGCTCTTAACTCCCCTACTCCGAATCCGTTTGGAGAATCAACTCAGGTAACATTTGAATTACCTAAGACTGAAAATGTAACAATTACACTTTATAATGCTGCGGGCAGCAAAGTAATGACGTTAGTAAACGGTCAGACTTTCGCTCAGGGCGTTCATTCAATTACGTTGAATGGTGATGATTTGAGTGCAGGCTTCTATGTAATACATCTTGAAGCAGGTACAGTAAATCTCACTAAAGAAGTGATAAATGTAAAATAAAATTGTGATCCTCACAAACATAATAAGGGTGGTCCTTTCGGGAGCTGCCCTTATTTTTTTTATTCAAAATCGTGCTTTAAAAATCAAATGGAATTCCATAAATTTGTAAAAATTTTAATTGAATTATTTATAAAGGTAATATTATGGAAAGACCAAGCTGGGATCAGTTGTATTTTACAATGTGCTACCTGATATCTATGAGGTCGCGGGATCCTAATACACATTTCGGCTCCGTAATTACTGATTCAGATAATGTGCTGGTTTCTACCGGGTATAATTCTTTGCCGAGAGGAATAGAACCTGACCCTGAAGGCAAAAGAATGGACAGAAGCCAAGATAAATATGCATGGATGGAGCATGCGGAAAGAAATGCCATTTACAATGCTGCAAGAAGAGGTACTCAATTAAAAGGCTGTGTACTTTATATTACTTCCACTCCCTGTATGGATTGCGCCAGAGCTATCGTACAGACAGGCATTGCAAAAGTGAAAATTCATAAGCAGGGACATGAAACTTATGTAAATAATCATGACAGATGGGTTCATAATCGTACTCTTGAGCTTTTTGATGAAGCGGGAGTAAAATATGAATTCGTTGATTGTGAAATTGTAAACACTCAGGGGTTGCTTAATGATATTGAATATAAAGCAGACTAATCAAATACTGTTTACCGGTTCAATATAATGGCTGAAAAAAAAATCAAAATTAATTTTCTGAAAATCATACTCCCCGGTATGCTCGTTGCTGCTACGGGTGTAGGTGCAGGCGACCTTGCTACTGCAGGTATTGTGGGCAGTAAGTTTGGTATTACACTTTTGTGGGCTGTGATAATTGGCGGTGTTTTTAAGTTTATACTTACAGAAGGCATTGCAAGATTTCAGCTTGTTACCGGGCATACTTTTATTGAAGGAATATATGAAAAAACCGGCAAAGCCGGAGGCATTCTATTCCTTCCCTATTTATTTCTCTGGACGTTTTTTGTTGGGTCAGCACTTATGAGTGCCTGTGGAGTTACTCTCCATGCGATATTCCCCGTTTTTGAAAATCCTTCATCCGGTAAAGTTTTCTTTGGAATATTGTCTGCTGTTGCAGGATTTCTCTTGGTTTGGGTAGGTGGTTACAAGATATTTGAAAAAATAATGAGCATTTCGGTTGGAATTATGTTTGTTACCGTAATTATTACTTCTGTAATTATGCTGCCGGAATTAGAAATGATTATTGGTGGTATATTTATACCGTCAATACCGGATACATTGGATGGTGTAGCATGGACTCTTGCTTTAATAGGAGGCGTGGGAGGTACTCTTACTATTCTTTGCTATGGGTACTGGATAAAAGAAGCCGGAAGAAACGACCGGAATTACATTAGTATTATCAGAAAAGACCTCGGTTTCGGATATTTTGTTACAGTATTATTTGGTATGGCAATGCTGATAATCGGAAGCAATATTCAAATATCCGGTAATGGAGCTGATTTGCTTGTTAATTTATCAGACAATCTTGAAGAAAGATTTGGAGTGTTTGTAAAATGGATGTTTCTTATTGGTGCGTTTAGTGCTGTTTTCAGCAGTATGCTTGGCGTATGGCAGTCTGTACCTTATTTATTTGCTGATATATGGAATATGATGTTTTACAGTGAAAAATTCTCTTCTCCCGGAGAGCTGACAGCATCAAAACCTTATAAATTATATTTGACGGCTATTGCATTAGTACCAATGACTGGGCTTTTATATAATTTTTCTGAAATTCAAAAATTATACGCCGTAATTGGTGCTGTTTTTCTGCCATTTCTTGCTATAGCTTTATTGTTGCTTAATAACAATAAGAATTTTAAGAAAATTCATAATAATAACATAATTACCAATATTTTGCTATTTATTACTTTTATGTTTTTTATAGCTATTGCTATTTTTAAATTTTTCAGATAAAGGGATTACTAAAATGAAAAAGATAATAACTGTACTTGTATTATTTCCATTGCTGAGCATAATTTTATTTGCTCAGGAAGATGAGTCATTGATAAATGTACAGGGAACATCTGTAATGTCAGTTCCACCTACTGAAATCGGAATAAGAGTGAATATTGAGTCATTAAAGGATAGCTATACAGAAGCTATAAAGGACCTCACAATGAGGATAAATACTTTAAATAATGAACTCAAAAAAAACGGTATTAAAACTGAAGAAAAATTTACATCTGCCTTTCAGATAAGCAAAAATACAGAATGGGTAAATGGAAAACAAATAATAAAAGGATACAGAGCTTTACAAATAGTAAATATAAGATTTGCACTCGATATGGAGAGACTTGTGAAAATAATTAATACTATTACCAAAAGCGAAGCAAATCCGGAAATTTCCGTTAACTTCTACCTTGATGAGAAAACAAAAAAAATTAAAAAAGATGAATTAATTCGCCTCGCCGTAAAAGATGCTAAGCATAAAGCTGAATTGATTACCAATGAATCAGGCTATAAAATCCAAAGTATAAAAGAGATAATGTATGGTACTGAAAATGCCGGCATCTATAATAATACAGATAATTTGCGTTCAATGAAATTGAGTGAAATATCAACGGAAGATATTGGTACTCCATCCAATATTATTATGTCAGATGATGTAAAAATAATTTACAGAATAGTATCTGATGATTAGAGCGGGGCTATAGATACTTTGTATAAATAGCAAAACAAGGAAAAAATAATACCCTCAACCTTAAATTTGCCTGTGGTTAGTTTAAGGCTCTCGCTGTGGGAGAGAGAGTTTAATACTTTACTGATTCCGGGAAGATAAAAAAAAGATTTTCATGCGTTCTCGCCGGAAAGAAACAGTTGAGAATGATGTT
>CAZIXJ010000066.1:1622-9953 GCA_964542835.1 uncultured Hyphomicrobiales bacterium | reverse complement strand
CAACTTTATACACTACGATTACGTAATAATAAATGTAAATGATTTTTTAAAAAATGTATAAAGGATAAGCAAATGTCTAAAAGGCTATACAGATCGAGAGAAAATCGTATGGTGAGCGGTGTAGCCGGTGGATTGTCCGAGTATTTTGATGTGGATCCCGTAATTGTAAGGGCTTTGTTTCTGATTACAACACTTGGCGGAGGCACAGGATTAATTGCATATATTGTTTTATGGATAATTGTTCCCTTACGCCCTTATCAATTTTCCGATCCAAATTATGATTACACAGGAAAATCAAAAAAAAGTGAAGGAACAGAAGTTTCAGATGAAGATGATTCTAACCCACAAAATGATAATATATATGAAAATTATTCTGCAAATTCCGGTATTCATAATGAATACCGGGAAGATAATACCCGTGAAAAAAACAATTCAAAATTGGTATTTGGAGCAATACTCGTAATAATCGGAATATTATTCCTTCTGGATAATGTTTTTGTATTTATGAGTTTTAATCATTTATGGCCCATAGCTCTTGTGCTGCTTGGTGCTTTTATGCTTTATCAGGCAATGTCAAATAAAGAAAAAGGTGAAGAAAATGAAAGCATCTAAAATATTCTGGGGTTCACTTATTTTTACTATCGGTGTTTTGCTGCTGCTTTATAATCTGGATATGTTTAATGTTTCTCCCTCAGGGATACTTAAGTATTGGCCACTTTTGTTGATAGTCTGGGGAATTACTTTCTTTAAACTGCCAAATTTTTTAAAAGCTTCATTATCTTTTGTTTCAGGAGTTTTTCTGGGGATATTGCTGACTTCTTTCTTAAATTACAATATTATTAAAAATGTTGAATATAAAATTACAAAAAGTTTCGGAGACCGTTCAGTAATTCTTGATTCTGAAATTGATTCTTCGTCTGTCAATAATTTTAAGATTGATTATAATCAGGACTTTGAAACTGCTGATTTTAAACTAAATGCAGGTTCCGGTGTTTTCAAATTTACTGAGATTTCAGATAAATTAATTGAAATAGAAACAAATGATAATAATCCAAAATTCAAATCTGATGTAGTAGATAGCTCAAAAGTCTATATTAAATATGATTACGATGATTTTAAAAATACAGATATTAAGTCCGGCTCATTTTACAGAGTAAAAATGCACCCAAATCCCGTCTGGAATCTAAAGCTGGATATTGGTTCGCCGAAACTTGAAATGGACCTTACTTCACTTAAAGTCAGAAACTTGTTAATAGATGCAGGTGCAGCAGATATTTCAGTAAAACTTGGTGAATTTTATGAAGAAACATTTGTTGATTTAGATTTGGGAGTTTCAAATGTTCATATTTTAGTGCCTGAATCTTCTGCTGTTACAATTAATTCAAGTTCTGCAATATCAAGTTATGACTACAAAAACTTTGATAATCTTACCGAGCTTAGCGAAAATAAGCACCGTACTGATAATTGGGATACAGCAGAAAAGAGAATTAATATAAAAATTGATTCCGGTATTTCAAAAGTAACTATTGAAACATATAAATAATTCTCACTATTACCTTTAATACAAAATTAACAAAAAACAATAATCAAATTACAATATTGTCTAATAGTTCTATTATTGATTATTGAAAAGCTAATATGGAACTATTTGACAATTTAATAAATTTATTAAAAAAACGGATACTTGTATTAGATGGTGCTACAGGCACTATGATACAAAAGCATAAATTATCTGAAGAGGATTTCAGGGGCAAAATTTTCCAAAAGCATATTTCTGACCTGAAAGGAAATAACGATATTTTATGCCTTACTCAACCTGATATTATTTCAAATATTCACAGAGAATATCTTGAAGCAGGTGCTGATATCATTGAAACCAATACTTTTAATGCAAATAAAATTTCCCAGTCAGACTACAAAACTGAAGACTTTACTTATGATATAAATTACTACGCAGCAAGCCTTGCAAAAGAGCAGACTAAAATTATTTCCGAAGAAAACCCGGATAAACCGAGATTTGTTGCCGGTGCTTTAGGACCTACTAATCAGACCTTATCTATGTCTCCCGATGTAAATAATCCCGGATACAGAACTATTACTTTTGATTATCTTGCTGAAACTTATTACGAGCAAATTTCCGGTTTAGTAGCAGGTGGCGCTGATATTATTCTGATTGAAACTATTTTCGATACTCTCAATGCCAAAGCTGCAATTTATGCAGTAAGCGAATTTTTTGAAAAAAATTCAATTAATCTGCCTGTTATGATATCAGGAACTATAGTAGATAGAAGCGGAAGAACATTATCAGGACAAATGCTCGATGCATTTCTTATTTCGATTTCTCATACTCCAAATTTGCTTAGTCTCGGTCTTAATTGCTCTCTCGGCTCGCCTGATATGAGACCTTACATTAAAGAAATTGCAGAAAAAGTTAATGTTTTTACAAGTTTGTATCCAAATGCAGGATTACCAAATGAATTTGGAGAATATGATGAAACTCCTGAATTTATGGCAAAATATGCAGCAGATTATGCTGAAAATGGTTACGTAAATATAATAGGAGGGTGCTGTGGTACTACTCCTGAGCATATAAAAGCATTTTCCGAAAAAGTTAAATCCATAAAACCCCGAAAAGTAAACTATGAATATAATAAAGACAGATAATCTTCTCTTATCCGGTCTGGAAAGTCTCGTATTACGTCCCAATATGAATTTTGTAAATATTGGTGAAAGAACTAATGTATCCGGTTCACGAAAATTCAGAAGATTAATACAAAACAAGCAGTATGAAGAAGCTCTCGATGTAGCGAGACAGCAGGTGGAAAACGGCGCCCAGATAATAGATGTAAATATGGATGACGGCTTGATTGACGGTGAAGAAGCAATGACCGATTTTCTGAATATGATAGCTTCCGATCCTGATATTTCGAGAGTTCCCGTAATGATTGACTCATCCAAGTGGGATGTTATTCTTGCAGGGCTTAAATGTATTCAGGGCAAAGGAATAGTAAACTCCATATCACTAAAAGACGGAGAAAAAGCATTCCTTGAAAAAGCTAAAACAATTATGAAATTTGGAGCTGCCGTTATCGTAATGGCTTTTGATGAAAATGGTCAGGCTGCAGATTATGAAAGCAAAATTAGAATTTCAGAGCGAGCATACAATCTGCTTGTCAATGATTTAAATTTTAATCCGAATGATATTATTTTTGATACTAATATTCTTACTATTGCTACCGGCATAAAAGAGCATAATAATTATGCAGTAGATTTTTTAAACAGCGTAAAATGGATAAAGCAAAATCTGCCTAATGCCAAGACAAGTGGGGGAGTAAGCAATCTTTCATTTTCTTTCAGAGGCAATGATAAGATAAGAGAAGCCATTCATTCCGTATTTTTATATCACGCAGTAAAAGCAGGGCTTGATATGGGAATCGTTAATGCAGGTCAAATGACTGTTTACGATGATATTGAATCTGAACTCCTTAAACTTACTGAAGATGTAATTTTTAACAGAAATGATGAAGCAACTGAAAAGCTAATTGCTTATGCTGAAACGCACAGCGGCAAAGATGAAAAAGAAGAAAAAATAATTGAATGGCGTAGTTTTTCACTTGAAAAAAGGATCGAGCATTCACTTGTAAAAGGTATTGCAGATTTTATAATTGATGATACTAAAGAAGCAATGCAAAACTATGAGAATGCTCTGTCAATTATAGAAGGTCCTCTTATGGACGGTATGAACGTAGTTGGAGATTTGTTTGGCAGTGGAAAAATGTTTTTGCCACAGGTGGTAAAAAGTGCGAGAGTGATGAAAAAAGCAGTTGCTTATCTCGAACCGTTTTTAGAAGAAGAACTGAAATCTTCAGGAAAAAGCGCACAGGGAAAAGTGCTTCTCGCTACCGTAAAAGGGGACGTACACGATATTGGGAAAAACATTGTCGGAATTGTACTTGCTTGCAACAATTATGAGATTATTGACCTTGGTGTGATGGTACCTTCTGAGGAAATATTAAATGTAGCTAAAGAAAAGGATGTGGATGTAATCGGATTAAGCGGATTAATTACTCCTTCACTTGATGAGATGATTAATGTAGCCAAAGAACTTAAAGATAATAACTTTAATAAACCATTGCTCATAGGTGGTGCTACTACTTCGCGCCTCCATACTGCTCTAAAAATAGCTCCTGAATATGATAATCCCGTAATCCACGTTTTGGATGCCGGGCGGAGCGTAACAGTTGTAGAACAATTACTTAGAGATGATAACTCTGGTTTCGTTCAAAAAATAAATAATGAATATAAGAAATTATCTGAAAATTATGCTAAAAAGAATAAAAGTAATTTGATTAGTTATGAAATTGCTAAAAGCAATAAATTAGATACTAATTGGGAAACTTATAATATCCCAAAACCAAATATTACAGGAATTAAAGAGCTTATTGATTATCCTTTATCTGAAATTAGAGATTACATAAACTGGACACAATTTTTTATTACATGGGAATTAAGAGGCAAATTTCCGGATATTTTTCAGGATAAAGAAAAGGGACACGAAGCTAAAAAGCTCTATAATGATGCAAATGAACTTTTAGACAAAATAATATCTGAAAAATTAATCAAAGCAAGTGCAAAATTTGCTGTTCCTGAAGCAAATTCAACAGATAATGAAGATATTAAGATATTTTTAAATGGTGAGTATCACACATTTCATATACTAAGACAGCAGAATAAAAAACAAAAAAATCTGACAAATCAGTCTCTTGCTGATTATATAGCTCCAAAGGATAGCGGTATTACTGATTATTTGGGGTTATTCGTATGTACTGCCGGGATTGGTGCTGAAGAACTGGCAGAGAAATTCAAGAAGAATAATGATGATTATAATGCCCTGATGACTAAAATATTGGCTGACAGATTAGCAGAAGCCTTTGCTGAACTTTTACATAAAAAGGTAAGAACAGAATACTGGGGATATGCAAAGGATGAATCTCTTGAGAAAGATGATTTGCTTTCAGAAAAATATCTCGGAATAAGACCTGCAATGGGCTATCCGTCTCTGCCTGACCATTCTGAAAATAAAACGCTTTTCGATGCACTTAATGCATATGAAATGGGTGTGGACTTAACAGAAAGCTATATGATGAATCCTCCTGCTTCTGTTAGTGGATTGTATTTTGCTCATCCCGAATCTAAATACTTTGCTGTCGGGAAAATCGGAGAAGACCAGTTAAAGTCATACGCAGAAAGAAAGGGAATTTCTATTGAAAAAGCTCATAACTTATTAAAATCCAATATTGTTTTTTAGAAAATATAAATAAAATTGAAAAAAACTGATAATAAATTATATAGATTATTTTTAATTTCGTTAGGTTCAGTCTCTCTTGTAATGGGGATAATCGGAATATTTTTGCCGGTTTGGCCCACTACGGTATTTTTGTTAATTTCTGCATGGGCATATTCAAAGAGTAATGAAAAATTCTATAATTGGTTAATTACAAATAAGTATTTCGGCGAATACATAAAAAATTACCGCGAAAAAAAAGGCATTCCCATAAAAATAAAAGTAAGGTCAACAATTTTTTTATGGATAACAATTTTATTTTCAGTATATTTGATAGATTTGAACTGGCTCAGATTATTATTACTGATTATAGCAGTTTCTGTTTCTATACATATATGGCTTTTAAAAACTTATAAGGATGATTCATAATAAATGGATTATTTGGTTGTCGGATTATTACTGTTTCTTTCAGGAATATTTTCCGGTCTGACTCTCGGGATGTTCAGCCTCGGGCTATCCACACTCGAAAGAAAGATAAAACTTGGCGATAAGAGAGCAGTAAAGATATACAATATAAGAAAAAATGGCAGTCTGCTGCTTGTAACATTATTGCTGGGAAATGTCGCGGTTAATACAGCTATGGCAATTTTTCTCGGAAGCATTGCTTCGGGACTTATTGCCGGTTTAATTGCAACCGGTTTGATTGTAATATTTGGGGAAATACTTCCACAGGCTTTATTTTCCAGATATGCTCTTGCCCTTGGTTCAAAATTTGTATGGGTAGTAAAATTATTTTTTATTTTGTTATACCCTGTTTCAAAGCCCCTTTCAATGTTGCTTGATTGGGTGCTTGGCAAGGAAATGCCTGCAATATGGAGCAAGCAGGAAATTCAGGAGATAATTAAGCACCATGAAGATTCACTGGAATCCACCATTGATGAAGATGAGGAAAGAATTATACTCGGAGCCCTTACTTTCTCTGACAAAAAAGCCGTAGATATTATGACTCCAAAAACTGTTATTTTTTATTTAAACGACCAAAAAATAATTGACCAAAATTTACTAAATGAAATCAGAGAAAAAGGTTTCAGCCGAATACCTGTATATAATCAAAAAACTGATAATATGTCAGGAATTTTATATTCTAAAGATTTAATTGGTATTAATTCCGATGATAATTTGAAAGTCGCCGATATTGTAATGGATAACGAAGTAGTTACTATTGACAGCAATACAAAACTTGATTATCTCTTTAATCTGCTTATTAAGAAAAGAGTGCATATGGCTTTTATTTTCAATGAGTTCGGAGTGTTTTACGGAATAGTAACTTTGGAAGATATTATTGAAGAAATCCTGAAAATTGAAATTGTGGATGAAGATGACAAAATTGATAATATGCAAAATTTTGCAAAGCAGAAATTTAAAAATATACTCGGAAGGAAATTTTTAAAATAAATATTCCGCTTCTTCAGTAAATTTCAATAATTGAAAATCTTTTCCATATCCCGCCGAAATTTGAATACCGGGATAGAAATCGCCGATTTTATTTTTTGATGGTACAGATATAGCAGGATTGCCTGCAAGAGAAATCCCTGATGTAAAAATATCAAGTTTATAATTATTTGCAAAATTATAGTCACATATTTTAAAAGGCAATGAAGGTGAAGTAGGAGAGAGCAGTATATCATATTCTTTAAAAACAGCAGAAATTTCATTTTTGATTTTTCTTCTTACCTGGGCAGCTTTGTGATAATATTTATTGTAGTTTTGGGAGTTTAAAGCAAAATTCCCGGTAAGGATTCTTCTTTTTACTTCATCACCAAGATATAGTGTTCTGAATTTTTTATAATCAGTTTGAAAATTTCTAATTTTAAAATCTTTATTCCCAAATAATTTATTATCATATCTCGATAAATTGGAAACTGCTTCGCAGGAAGTTAAAATAAAATATGTGCTTAACCAGTATTCGATAGTATTAAGTTTTATAATTTTTAAATTGTATTTCTTTGAGATGTTATTTAAATAATCTTTATAAGTATTTCTAATTTCATTAGATACATTAATATTGCCAATATCCAATGCAGCAATTTTCTTTTTATTTGTAAAATTTGTTTCATCATCAATATTGATTGAAGTTGAATCTTTATTATCTTTACCGGCAATTATACCGAATGCTTTTATGAGTTTTTTCAAATTATTACTCAGTATTCCAATTACATCAAAAGATGAAGCAAAAGAAATAAGCCCATATCTGGAAACAGCGCCATATGTCGGCTTAAATCCATATATACCGCAAAATGCTGCAGGCAGTCTTACTGAACCACCTGTATCGCTGCCGAGTGCTATATCAACAATACCGGATGAAACCGCAGCAGCAGAGCCTGAAGATGAACCACCGGCAATGTAATCTGAGTTTAAAGGATTTGTTACATTTCCGTATGCAGATTCCAGTCCTGTAGAACCCATAGCAAATTCATCCATATTGGTTTTTCCGGAAATATAGTAATTATGCTCTCTTAATTTTGCAACAGCAGTTGCATCATATCCGGGTGAATAATCCTTCAATGCAAGAGAACCGCAGGTAGCAAAGAAATCTTTTGTACAGATATTGTCTTTAATAGCTATATTATCTTTATCAGGTTGAATTTTATAATCAGATATGAAAATTTCATCCGGATTTTGTATCATCTTTTTTATTGGAATCTTCATTAATTGAATTATTTATGGAATTATTAATTGAGGATTTAATTTCTGATGCAGGATTTTTTACTTCACTCGTAACAGAATCAAACTGAGATTTGATATCATTCTGAGCTTGCTTCACTTTATAAATTACCTTAGCAGCACTTCTTACCATTTCGGGAATTTTTTTTGGTCCGAAAAGAATAAGAAATGCCAAAACGATTAATATTAATTCGCCTCCGCCTACATCAAACATTTTTTAATCTCGATTATTTTTTATCTGATTTTGTTTCTGTTTTTCCTTCGATTTTACCATTTTCCTCTTCTTCTTTCATAGCGGTTTTAAATTCTTTTATTCCTCCGCC
>CAZIXJ010000066.1:0-1612 GCA_964542835.1 uncultured Hyphomicrobiales bacterium | reverse complement strand
GAGTCCGCGCATCAATTCAGGAATTTTTTTTGCACCGAAGAGTAAGAGTATTCCCAGTGCAATTATCAGAATTTCGGGAGCACCAAGACCAAAAGCCAATATATTCTGAAAAACTGAATAATCTAACATATTATCTCCAAATAATTATTTATCAAACTGTTTTACAATAGATTTGAACACATCAATCCCGTCATTGCTTCCAAGTAATTGTTCACTGTATCGCTCGGGATGCGGCATCATACCTAATACATTTCTATTTTTGTTAAAAATACCTGCTATATTATTTACTGAACCGTTTGGATTAGCTTCATCAGTTATGTTGCCCTGTTCATCACAATATTTAAAAGCTATTCTGTCTTCATCTTCCAGTTCTTGAATTATATCAGGCTTTGCAAAATAATTACCTTCTCCGTGAGCAACAGGAATTTTAATAATTTTGCCATCAGGTATTGCAGACGTGAAATGAGAATCTTTATTAATTGTCTTGAGATAAACATCTTTGCAGATGAAATTCAGGCTCTTATTTCTCAATAATGCTCCCGGCAGCATATGGGTTTCTGTAAGTACCTGAAAACCATTACAAATACCGATTACAAATTTTCCTTTGTCGGCAAATTTTATTACTTCATTCATTACAGGTGAAAATCTTGCTATAGCTCCGCTTCTCAAATAATCTCCGTATGAAAAACCGCCCGGCAGGATGATTGTATCAATATCATCGGGAATGTTTGTATCTTTATGCCAGATGTATTCAGCTTCCACTCCGTCAATTAATTTCACTGCAGAATAAGCATCGTGGTCGCAATTAGAACCGGGGAATACTACAATTCCAAATTTCATTTTATTCACCTTAAATTTTTTCTATTGTAATGTGGTAATCTTCAATTATCGGATTAGCAATTAATTTTTCACACGCATCAGTAGTCAGTTTTGTTGCTTCAGCCTCATTTTCAGCTTCTACGTTTAAAGTAACATATTTTCCGATTCTTACTTTATTAATCATTTCATATTGAATGCTGTGCAGTGAATTCTCTACGGCTTTGCCCTGTACGTCGAGTATGCCTTCTCTCAAAGTAATTTTTATCTGTGCTTTGTAAGAGTTTTTCATAAAAATACCTCATTTATTTTATAAATTTTCATTTTTTAAATTTCATTGTTTTGAATATTATTTTCTTTATCATTCATTTCTTTTAGCCATCTGAATACCGCTCTAACTGAACCAATTATCAAATACAAGACCATAAAAGGAAATAGGAAGTTGCCTTTTGTTAATAAAATCAGAATAAAACAGATAATGAAAACAGTAAAAACTACAGGATTCTTTTTAATATATTTGATGTTAGGTTTAGGTACATTATCAAACTTAATTGTGGAAACCATAGCAAGAGAAGTAGCTATTGTAACTGCAATAATTGTAATATGCTTATATTCATTTAGATAATTATCGCTTAACTGATAGAATACCACATAAGATAGAATGGTAAGAGCGCCGGATGGAATAGGAAATCCCACAAAGTAATTTTTATCTGAAAATGGGTTTGTATTCACGTTAAATCTTGCTAAACGCAAAGCGCCCGAGAGTGCAGGCAAAGATGCTATTATTAATCCAAAT
>CAZIXJ010000065.1:0-10056 GCA_964542835.1 uncultured Hyphomicrobiales bacterium | reverse complement strand
TAAGAAAAAATTTTAGATAACTAAATTGTTAAATTATATAAAGATACAATTATGAAAAAAATGCTTGTATTTATTGCTGTTTTGATGTTGCCTTTTAAGGCTTTTGCAGATGATAGTTTTATGGAGCGTTCTGAATTCGGTTTGTATGGTGGTGTGAATTTTAATTTCCACACGCCAAATTTCAATTATAATGACAGTCTGATGTTTGATAATAATGAATCATCTCTTCATTTGAATTTTGGTGCATTATATTCTTATAAAATCAATGAAATGTTTACTGTATCCGGTCGCCTCGGATATAATGGTTTGAGCAGTACTCTTGAATCTTCTGATACGCTGCCTGCTGAAATGGATGCTTCTCTCAGCTATATCGAATTTTCTCCCATGCTTCATATACATAATTTGATACCGGTTGAAAATCTTTACCTTCTCGGTGGATTGGAGTTCTCATTCCCGGTATCGGCTAATTATGAAATGGATGTAATAGAAGAAGATATACCTGATGCCTCAGCAAGGTTGGCTCTTGCTCTGGGAGCAGGATATAAATATGAAATGTCCAATAATGTTTTTCTTTCACCGGAATTAAGTTTCAGACTTCCTTTTGCCGATGTTACATCCGATGATAATTTCAATTCATGGAACGTCCCTCAGCTCAGGCTCGGAGTATCACTTACTTTCGGATTTGCAGATAAGAAATCGCCTGAAAAGATAGATGGTTTGTCTGTTGGATTCAATGATGTTTACTATCTTGATAAAAATGGTGATAAAAATAATTTGAGAAAAATTACCGTAGAGCAACACAATTACGGAGAACTTTTCCCAATAATACCTTATGTATTCTATGATGAAGGCAGTAAAGTGCCTGCCCCTGAACATCAAAATCTGAATATGCAAATAGAATCGGGAGGGTTCGTGCTGGAAGACTTAAATCCTGATGCAATTACTATTAATAATCATACACTTGATATTATCGGTACCCGTATGGCAGATTATCCCGATACAAAACTTACTATTACAGGTACAATTGCAGGTGATAGTGAAGATATGGATATTGCTCATTCAAGAGCTGATTTTGCGAAAGATTATCTCGTTATGAATTATAATATTGAGCATGAAAGAATTACAGCCAAAGCTGCTGAAAAGCCATCAAAACCTTCCACATATAACGTACCTGAAGGAATTGAAGAAAACAGAAGACTTGAGATTTCCGGAAGCAGCAAACTTACTGAACCTATTATGATTCAGAAAGAAGACAGAACTATTCCAAATCCTGATATTATCGTATTTGAGCCTTATGCTGAAACTAATCTTCCTATTTCAAGATGGAATCTTAATTTGTTTCAGTCTGACAAAGAATTGCAGGAATTTTCAGGCAATGGCAGCCCAACTGATGTTACATGGAATATAAAGCCAAATCAACTGGAAGCCAATAATATTCCTGTTGATTATATTTTAACCGTAAAGACAAGAGATGGAAAAGAAGCATCCGAAACAGGCTCTATTCCGGTAGATTTTATCAGCAAAAGCCAAATGAAAACTGAACGCCGTGCTAATAAAACCATTACAAAATTCAGTCTTGTAGTATTTGACTTTGACAGTCCTGAAGTATCAGAACACGATAAAAAAATACTTGATAAATATGTAATTCCTGAAATAAAGTTCAATTCTGAAGTGCAGATTTATGGATATTCTGACAAAATTGGCAGTGAATCTTACAACAAAAAGCTCGCACTCCAAAGAGCTGAAAACGTAATGAAGCATATTCGCAGCAAAAGAGAAGATATAAAATATGAAGTACACGGAGTTGGCGAAAGCGTAGAAATTTTTGATAACGACAGCCCAACGGGGCGGCAGCTTTCAAGAACCGTGCAGGTATATGTAATTACTCCTAATGAATAATGCACATAGTCCTGATAAATTATACTCTCGCACTCCAAATTTTGGGGTGCGAGAGTTATTTTTAATGAGCTGAATATGCTGTATTTATTTTACCGAATTATTTTTTATTTTTCGATAATAAATTTATCACCAAGTATTACTTTATCTTTATTCTTTATTCTAAGAAAATATACTCCTGATTTTAATTCGTTTACAGGTATCCTGAAAGAGTTCTCGCCTGCAAATACAGGGTTTTCTGCAGAAAATATCAACTGCCCTGAAAGATTGTATATCTCGGAAATAATACTGTATTGATTTTTTGTATTTAACGTAATACTTAATTCATCATTCTTGCGGTCATAATAAATATTATAATCATTCACAAAAGAATCATCTATTACTGAAGAAGTACCGGGAACTAATATTGTAAGATTTGCCACGAGTGAATCGACAGCATTTGAGATGAATTTTATACTTCCATTGTATGTACCGGTATCTTTTGTAACGGCTTGTACAGTATATTGCCTGCTTTGGTAAGGATTGATTATTTCAGGGTCTTCAGGGTCAAATTTCTTGATTAATGAAAAAACGGATTCATTGATATCTTCTCCTGCATCACCTGAGTACTCTACGTCTTCGATAGCAAGAGGTAGTTTGTCGTTATTTTTAACGGTTAGATGCAGCATTTTCATAGAATGATTTTTCATTTGAATTGTATCGGGACTAAACGAAGCTTTTGCATTTACCTTTTCATAAGAAAAATTGAGATGAAGAGTAGTTTTATAATATTCACCGTGAAAAGTAATTTCTGCTTCCTGCGTTCCTTCGAAAGGCATATTTACATGAAATTCAAAAGGGATGTTTTCACTTGCTTCTACAAAATAAGGAAAAGCAGTGCCATTAATAAATGAATCATCAATTCTGAATGTTTTATCACTGTTAAATCCCCCGACACTTCCTGTATAAGTTACTTTTTGTATCGCAATTTCTTTTGTGGTAAAGAACAGTTCATCATATGAGTATTTATAAGTATGATTTTTCTTTGCTGTAAATCCGGAAAAAGAATGATTGTTATGCTCCAGTGCGAGACCTTTCAGGGTACATACACTTTTTATATCGTTAGATGCAAATGAAGTAAAATATATTCTACCTTCCTGCAATCCGCGATATACAGGTGCAAATCTAACCGGTGCAATAAATTCTTCATCTACTTCGATTATCAGAGGGTTTTGTTTGTCAATATTTTTTAGTTTATCTACCTGAAATCCTAACGCACCATCTCCAATATGCTTTACATTTTGAGTAAGCTGTACACGAGTAATTATTAATCGGTCAGTCGCTCCGGTTTCAGAACTGTTACTTATATTAATTTCTTTAAAATCAGAATTTTCCAATACGTAGCCGTCCTCAAATTCAATATCATTTACATTAATAGAAGAATTAGTGTTGCCGTTTTCAATTATTGCGGTAAACTCAGCCGTTTTGGAGTCGCAATCACTATAAACTACGACTAAAGTATCTCTTATAAAACCCTTATCACTCAGTGGAGTATATTGAATATAGAAATGCCTGGAATGCTGAGGCAAAAGTGTATTCAGAGTATCCAGACCTGACAAATCTAATGAAAACTCGGGAGTATTATTCTTAAAATAAATATCTTCAAAGCAAACCGGAAAAATATTGGATGCATTAGTTATAGTGAATCTTCCTTCTACAGGTGGGTCACCAACTTTCAGATCTGCTCCGAAATTGTAATATCCCGGCGAAATTTCTATTTCTATTTCAGTATCATTCAGATTACTATCATCAGATTTCAGTAAAGAAACTGAAAAAACAAGTAATATAGCAGTAATTAGTAAAAAATAACGTTTCATATCAAACTCCTAATATTTTTGTTATTAAATTTTCCCTTAAGACAGTTCAGATTCCATTTTGTTACATTTTTTTTTAAATTTTTTTAAATTTTTTTATTTGTTCTTAATATCACTTTAAAAATTATCTTTATTAAGCTGCTTATTTCTATATGCAAAATACTGCTTTTCATTCAAAACTGCAATATTCACTATGATTTTTCGTTAAATATTTTATTATGTTTAACAAAAAATTAAAAATAGTCTTCAGCAATTAAAAATATCATCTCTTATTTTTTAAAGCAATTTTTATTAATAATTACAAAATAATTATGAATTATATTAATTTATTGAAATCTTTAGATATTAATTCTGACAATCTTAATATTAAAAAAGGACAAAAAATCCTCATCAAATATGGCGGAAACGCTATGAAAAGTGATGAACTCAAAAATTCAGTTACCGAAGATGTTGCTGCATTAAAATCACTTGGTTTCAAACCTGTTCTTGTTCACGGTGGCGGACCGGCAATAGCGGAAACGCTTGATATGGCCGGTATTGTTTCCGAATTTATCGGGGGACACCGAAAAACTGACATTGATGCCATGAAATTCGTAGAAATGGCATTGAAAGGTAAAGTGAATACTGAATTGATTAAACTAATAAACAGTAAAGGACAGAAAGCTGTAGGAATTTCCGGCAAAGATGCAAATATGGTAATTGCTAAAAGGAGAATGCATTCAGTTACTGTGGATGATAAAACTACTGAAGTGGATTTGGGGCAGGTAGGCGATGTGGATGAAATTGACACTTCGCTTATCGAAACATTGCTCGAAAATAATTACATACCTGTTATCGCTCCACTTGGAATTGGCAGAGATTATGAAACCTACAATATTAATGCCGATATGTTTGCCGGAAATTTAGCAGGAGCATTGAAAGTAGATGATTTTATTGTGCTTACAGACGTAGATGGTCTCAGAGAAGACAAAGATAATCCCGATACTCTTATTGAAGAAATAAATTCAGAAAGAGTGAAATCAGAAATGGGCAATATAATTCAGGGCGGTATGATGCCGAAAATGGAATCATGTCTTATTGCACTCGAAACAGGTGTGAAAAATGCTCATATAATAAATGGAATGAATAAACATTCTATACTTACATTATTATTATCAGATAAAAAAATTGGAACATTAATCAAAGAATAATTATGAATACTAAAGAAATAACCGAAAAATATCATTTTAAAACTTACAAAAGATACCCCGTTACTTTTACAGAGGGTAAAGGTGCTGTTCTTAAAGATGATACAGGCAAAGAATATCTCGATTTTCTCGCAGGTATTGCTGTTAATAGTCTGGGGCATTCGCATCCGAAACTGGTAAATGCTGTAAAAAATCAGGCTGAAAAACTAATGCACGTTTCTAATCTTTTTTATACAGAGCCGCAGGCAAAGCTCGCAGAACTTCTTATTGAAAATTCTGCATTCGACAGAGCTTTTTTCTGCAATAGTGGTTCGGAAGCAATAGAAACGGCAGTGAAGCTCGTAAGAAAATATGCAAAAAATCATAACAGAACCGGCAAAATATATTCGCTGAGTAATGCATTTCACGGCAGGACTATGGGCGCTATTGCTATGGGCAAGCAAAAATATCAGGAAGGATTTGAACCTATGCCTGATGGATTTGAAATACTGCCAAAAGATGACATAACCGCACTCGAAGAAGTAATAGATAAAGATTCCATAGCTTTATTTATAGAACCCGTACAGGGCGAAGGCGGCGTGGACCCTGTTTCACGGGAATATATGCAAAAAGCCCGCGAACTTTGCGATAAAACAGGAACAATACTTGTATTTGATGAAATACAGTGTGGCATAGGGAGGACAGGAAAACTATTCGCTTATGAAAATTACGGAGTAGCTCCCGATGTAATTGCACTTGCTAAAGGTATGGGTGGTGGATTCCCTGTCGGTTCAGTTCTTGCCAAAGATGAAATTGCAGCAGCATTCGAACCCGGAAATCACGGAACTACTTTTGGAGGAAATGCCCTTGCTATGGCAGTTTCCTATGAAGTAATCAATACTTTGATAAATGATAAAATAATTGAAAATGCCGCTGAAGTCGGCGAGTATTTTTTCAAAAGATTAAATGAAGATATTACTCAGTATGATGTAGTGGAAAAGATTCGCGGAATGGGGCTTATGATTGGAATAGTTCTCAGGAAGGACTGTGCAGAAGCCGTTTCACAAATGCTCGAAAAAGGATTAATTACAAACTGTGCCGCAGGAAATGTAATAAGAATGGTACCTCCGTTAATCATTACAAAAAATGACGTAGATAAAGCAATGAAAATATTAATTGAAACAATAGAGGAATTAAATAATGGCTGATTTTAAAGTAGGAATAGTCGGAGCTACAGGCTATACGGGTTCCGAACTGATTAGATTATTATCAAGGCATCCTGATGTAACGATAGATGTAATTACATCAGAAAGCCGTGCAGGCGAAAAAGTTTCGGATGTGCTTCCACAATTTTCCGAACTTGCTGATATGAAATTTGAGGCAATAAAAGATATTGATAATTACAATCTGGATATATTATTTCTTGCTCTGCCTCATAAAGTTTCGATGAAATATATTGCCGAGAAAGGAGTTAAAGACCACAAAATAATTGATTTATCAGGAGATTTCAGATTTCAGAGAAAAGAAGTATATGAAGAATGGTACAAAACTCCGCACCTTGCACCGAAATATATGGCAAATGCAGCTTACGGCTTACCTGAACTATTCAGAAGTAATATAAGAAAAGCAAGCCTCGTAGCAAATCCCGGTTGCTATCCTACAAGTGCCATACTTGCACTTGCTCCGTTGCTTAAAAATAAAATTATCAAATCAAGAGATATTATCGTGAATTCCGCTTCCGGAGTAACCGGAGCAGGAGCAAAAGCCAAAGAAAGTACGCACTTCCCGGATGTATTCGGTAATTTTTCTGCTTACGGGCTTCATACCCACAGACATACACCGGAAATAGAGACTTCACTCAAAAGATATACTGGCACTAAAACGCAGGTTACTTTCACACCTCATCTTTTGCCTGTGGACAGAGGTATTCTCACAACTACATACTCTACTCCTTCAAAGCCTATTGACAGTGAATTGCTCTCAATTGCTTTTGATTCATTTTACAAAAAAGAGCATTTTGTGAGAGTAGTAGATACGCCTTCATCCATTAAGAATGTAAGAGGCTCTAATTTTGCTGATGTATATGCAAGCTATGATGAAAGAACGAATAAGATAATAACTGTATCTGCTATTGACAACCTTGTAAAAGGGGCTGCAGGGCAGGCAGTTCAGAATATGAATATAATGCTTAATTTAATTGAAAAATCAGGATTGAAACAGTATCCTCTATGTCCGTAATTTGTTTTATTAATAATATAATTAGTTATCACAATGTTAAAAAACATATCAAGCGTAAAAGGATTTAAGATATGGGGCTCTCACGTAGGAATAAAATCCAAAAGAAGAGACCTCGCTATTATTTACTCTGAAAATCAGGCTAATGCCGCTGCAGTATTTACGAGAAATTTAGTAGTAGCAGAGCCGATTAAAGTAAGCCGTGAAAATATAAAAGACGGCAAAGCTCAGGCTTTTGTTGTTAATTCCGGCAATGCCAATGCCTGTACAGGCAAGCAGGGCTACGAAGGCGCCGTAGCAATGATGAATGCAGGTGCCGAAGCATTAAATATAAAACCGGAAGATGTAATAATAGCATCTACCGGAATTATCGGAGAGAAATTCCCTACCGATAAAGTTGTAAAAGGAATAAAAGAAGCAGTACCACATCTCACAGACAGAGAAGTGGCGGGTTCGCTTGCTGCCAATGCTATTCTTACAACTGATACATTTGCCAAAGAAGGATTTAATGAGTTTGAAATTCAAGATAAAAATGTATGCATTGGTGGAATTGCAAAGGGTTCGGGTATGATACATCCGAATATGGGTACAATGCTTGGATTTCTTGTGTCAGACATTGCAATTTCTTCGGAATTGCTGGATAAAGCCCTGAAAGAAGTTGTAGAAAAAACATTTAATATGATTACCGTTGACGGTGATACTTCAACTAATGATATGCTTGGTATTATGGCTAACGGTCAGGCAGCGAACAAAGAAATAACAGAAGAAGACAATGACTATAAAATTTTTAAAGAAAAACTCGAAGAAATTTGTATGCACCTTGCCAAACTCATTGTTTCAGACGGCGAAGGCTCTACCAAATTTATTGAGTATGAAGTGAGAAATACTAAAACTGAAGGCGAAGCACGACAAATTGTAAAAACTATATCAGATTCCAAGCTGGTGCAGACTGCTATGTTCGGTAAAGACCCAAATTGGGGCAGAATACTGGCTGCTGCCGGCAGGTCAGGCGTATTTTTCGACCCTGAAAAAGTAGATTTGTATATAGGTACTTACAAAAATAATTTACAAATTTTACAAAACGGACAGCCTACTACTCACAACCGTTCTTCACTCAAGAAACAAATGCGTGACAGCCATTTGAAAGTAATACTTGATTTGAATGACGGGAGTGCAAAAGCAATTGGTTGGGGTACGGATATTTCCTATGAATATGTGAGAATAAATGCAGAATATACTACATAGTTGAGTTAAAAGAGGTAGTCAAAAAAGTATTGAAAACAGTAGAGCGGACATTCCTCTCTGCGGAAGTATCGGAGTTTAGCAATCAGACTTTTGCGGGGACGCATATTCTACTACAGACAAGAATGTCCGCTCTACTGACTTTTTATTATTCAGGACAGATTTAATACTAAGTTGCTTTCAAACATACAAGATAAAATATCTGATTCCCAAACTCCGATTTGGGAATCCCATTGCGAAACCTGTGCTGAGCGTCGTCGAAGTATCGGAGTTTCGCAATGAGAAAACTTATAGTTCTTATGAAATATATTATACGATTGAAAGCAACTTGGTATAATATCTACTTATCTGCAATATTATCCAAAACTCTGATATTTCTTGTAGCTTCTTCATTATCTGGGTTTATCTCAAGCACTTTAAGGTAATCTTCTCTTGCCTTATCCCACTGTTCAGTAAGATAATAAACATAACCTCTCAATAGATAATTGCGTTGATTATTGGGTGATTTTTCTATTGCAACGGAAAAATCTTCGATTGCTTTATCGTATTCTTTAATATTCATATAGCAAATACCTCGATTTTTCAATACTATATGAATATACTTAAAGTCCGGACCTGTTTCATTAATGAACATGGTATAGTCAGCGGCTGCTTTTTTATATTTTTTTAAAGATTTGAGAGCATTCGCTCTGTCATTATATACTGATTTATCTTTATAATTAATTTCAAGATATTTATTAAAATCATCAAGAGCTTTCTCGGTATCAGCCGAATTATAGTAAGCCAGTCCTCTGTTTTTGTATGGCGACGAGACGTTATCCAGATACCATCTTGGAGCCTCCTGCAATTTGAGATTATTTATCGTAGGTTGCAGATTATTTATCGCCTGAGAAAAACTGTTAATTGCGGATTGGAAATCTCCCGTTCTGTAATAAGAATCTCCGAGATTATTAAATGGTCTGATTTTATCAGGGGATTTTCTGGCAGTATCTTCCCATAATTTTATAGGTGTTTCCCAAACTTCTGCTCTCATTGAAGTCAGATAAAAAAGTATTCCCGCGAAAAGAAATGCAATCACACTTAAAATATGACCAAATTTGTATTTAGAATAATAAGTAATCATACCAAATAATGAGATAAAGAAACCTGCCATAGGAAGATAAAGCCTGTGCTCGAATACTACATCTCGTATAGGGATTAGTGATGATTCTATTGAAATTGTAATGTAAAACCAAGCTATTCCAAACGTAACAAGCCTGTTTCTTTTGAACATAAATATTGCATAAGCTATCAAAGCCAAATGAATAATAAGTGATGCAATAGCTTTAAAATCAAAAATACTATGGGAAATTGCATACTGGTAGTCAATATTCTGATTAATCGGAATGAGCAATTTTGTAAAATAAAATATCAATACACTGATTTGAGTGTAAAAATAATTAAGATTTGTAATGATTTCCCCGGTATAGAAATATCTTGTATAAAGCAACTTGGTAAGCATATCAAATTTGAAAAAGAGATAAATACCGATAATTATGAAAATCAATACAAAAGGAAGAAATTTAGAACTAACGATACCCATTTATGGGTTATACACACGAGCGCGGGATTTATCCCCGCGAAAAGTTTAAAATAAATTCATCCGATTCCGTGCTTCCGTGGCT
>CAZIXJ010000064.1:0-10293 GCA_964542835.1 uncultured Hyphomicrobiales bacterium | reverse complement strand
TACTGGGGTGCTATAAATGAGCACCTTGATATTATAGCACTATTGTATCATTCCTGTCGGGGCTTAATGATATGATTTTTACCTTGGCTCCACTGTTTTCTTCAATATATCTTAGATAGCTTTTCGTGTTTTCGGGCAGGTCGTCATATTTTCTTATGCCTTTAAGAGAAGTATTCCAGCCCGGTAGTGTATCATATTCACATTCCAGCTCTTCAAATGCTTTCATATCTACGGGGAATGATTTTAGTATCTTGCCATTAATCTTATATTGAGTGCAGATTTTTATTTCTTCAAAATTATCAAGCACATCAAGTTTGCTTATAGCAAGCTCATTTATTCCGTTTATCATTACGGAATATTTGAGTGCAGCCATATCAAGCCAACCGCATCTTCTCGGTCTGCCTGTAGTTGCACCAAATTCTGCACCTGTCTTTCTGAGTTTTTCTCCAAATTCATCGAAAAGCTCAGACGGGAACGGTCCGTTTCCTACCCTTGTGCAGTAAGCTTTCGTAATACCAATGATATTATCAATTGCATTTGGCGGTACTCCAAGGCCTGTGCATACGCCACCTGAAGTTGGGCTGGAACTTGTAACGAACGGATAAGTGCCGTGGTCCAAATCAAGAAGCGCCCCCTGCGCACCTTCTGCGAGTATCCTTTTTCCGTCTTTAATAGCATTATTAAGCATTAAAGTAGTATCGGTAATGTAGGCATCTGCAATTTCATCAAATTTGAGGTATTTTTCAATTATTTCTTCAATATTCAGAGGCTCGAAACCATATATTTTTGTAAGTACATCGTTCTGCTCATTCACATTTACACGCAGTTTTTCTTCAAAGCCTTTTCTGTCCAGCAAATCTACAATGCGAATACCTGTTCTTCTTGCTTTATCAATATATGCAGGTCCGATTCCTCTTCCCGTAGTACCGATTTTAGTACCTTTGCCTGATTCTTCTCTTGTTTTGTCCAGTAATTTATGATATGGCATTATAAGATGAGCTTTATGGCTGATGAAAAGCCTTCCTTTTACTTTTATGCCGCTTTTTTCGAGCATTTCAATTTCTTCGGTAAGTGCTACCGGGTCTATTACCACACCGTTGCCTATTACGCAAATTACATCGGGATTTAAAATACCTGAAGGAATAAGATGAAGTATAACCTGCTTTCCATCTATTACAATAGTATGCCCGGCATTGGCACCACCCTGATAACGTGCTACGATGTCAATATCCTTGCTCAGCAAATCTACTATTTTGCCTTTTCCTTCATCACCCCACTGGCTCCCCACTACTACATTAAAACTCATATTTTAGCCTCTGATAGATTCTCGTAATTTCAGATTTTCTCAATTATAAATATAATTAATTTATTTGAATTATTATCAAATTTTGCACAAAAAAACTCCGGGCTGTAAAAAAACCCGGAGTATTAATATTTTATCAATCTTTATTCCAAATTATTTATTGCATCATCCATATTATCGAATATCTTGAATACTTTGAAAAGATGCGTCATCTTTAGCAATTCATCAACTTTTGCAGATACACCTACAAGCACCAGAGCTATATTTCGCTTCTGAAGTAGCCTCAGAGAACCTACAAGCATTCCAAGCCCTGAACTGTTCATAACCTTTACTTTGGAAAGGTCCGCAAGGACATACTTCGTATCCTTATCATTAACTTCCTGAAGTGCATTTGTAAAATTCATCGCATCATCACCGCCCAGTACATTTTCAGGCAGTTCTACGATAGCAAAACCGCTTTTTGCATCGTGGCTGTAAACTTTATATGGATTAGTACTTTTCATTATGCTTTAGCCGTTTTTGGTTTTTTTGCTTTTTTAATTTCAGACAAATCAGTTTTCTGCACTTTTTCTACATACCAGATTACAAAAGAACTTGCAATAAATATGGAAGAATAAGTACCTGTAATAATACCAATTATCATCGTAAATGCAAAGCCTTCAAGCACGGGACCACCAAAGAAAAGCAATACAAAAAGCACTATCAGAGTAGTTACCGATGTATTAACTGTCCTGCTCAAAGTCTCATTAATACTCATATTTATCATCTTAATCATATTCATACCTTTATGAACTTCCTGATTTTCTCTGATTCTGTCGAATACAATCACAGTATCATTGATTGAGTAACCTACTACTGTTAGCAATGCAGCTACGGTAATGATATTAAGCTCAAGATTAACTATTCCGGTATGATCTACAAGTACGATAATTGCAAATGTGAGCAATACGTCGTGGATAAGAGCCAGCACCGCTCCCAGCCCGAAATTAAACTCAAATCTGAAGGCAATATATACGAGAATGAACAATACTGCAAGAAATATTGCGAGCAAGGCATCTCCGTAAAGTTCATTACCTATTTTAGGACCTATTTTATCAACTTTAAGTATTTCGTATTGGATATTCGGGAATGAATTTTCAATAGCATTCTGCACAGTTACATCAGCATCAGAAAATTCTTTCAGTCTTATAAGATACTGATTGCTTCCGCCGTATGATTTGATTTCAGCCCCTTCTATACCGGCACTGTTCATAGAGCCACGTATCTGCTCTATGCTGATATCCTGATTCTGAAAGTGAACAGCAACTTCGGTACCACCTGCAAAATCAATTCCGAGACGTGGTCCCAGAGCAACAGCCCCAATAATACCAACTGAAATAATTATTGCAGATAAAATTGCGAAAAAAGTCTTTTTTCCTACAAAATTTATATTCGGTTTTGAAAAATATTGCATTTCTATTCCTATCTCATTTATTATTTAAATTAATTAACTAAATTATGATTTTACAGCTTTTGGTTGCCCAAAGCTAAACGTTGACGCCTTATTGCCGGCAGCAATATTCAGGAACGACCTTGTAATTACGATTGCCGTAAAGAGGGTAGAAAGAATACCAATAAGCAATGTAATTGCAAATCCCTGTACCGGACCTGAGCCGAGTACATAAAGGATAAGTGCGGTCATACCGGTAGTGATGTTGGAGTCAAGTATCGCACTTAGTGCTTTTGAAAATCCTTCATCAATAGCCGAATGAAGCGAACGCCCTTTTGCCAGCTCTTCTCTGATACGCTCAAATATAAGCACGTTTGCATCTACCGCCATACCGAGAGTAAGGATAATACCTGCAATACCCGGAAGCGTAAGAGTACCACCAAGCGCTGATAGTACGGCAAGGATGAGAAGTATATTAAGCATAACTGCAAAATCTGCAATCAATCCGGCTTTGTTATAGTAAACAGCCATATAAATAATCAAAAGTATAAATGCTACAAGACTTGCAGTAAAGCCTGAACTGATAGAGTCAGCACCAAGTGACGGACCTACCACTCTTTCTTCGATTATCTGAACAGGTGCTTTCAAAGCACCGGCTTTCAATACAATCTGAAGTACGCGTGCTTCTTCTGCATTAGCCATTCCTTCAATCTGTGAGCTTCCTCCGATAATCTTACTTCTTACATAAGGAGCGGAATAAACTCTCTCATCAAGCACAATAGCAATTCGTTTGTCAAGATTAGCACCTGTGATTCTTGCCCATTTTTCAGCTCCGTCGCTGTTCATAGACATAAGTACAAGCGGTGCATTTGTAGTAGGGTCAAATGACTGTCTTGCATCTGTTACTACATCACCTGTTAATTCAGGGTCTTTTTTCAGTACGTAAAAATCATAAACTTCTATATCGCTTTCATTTTTTAGTCTCTGGTCAGGTGCAGCTTCTACGGCAATTTTCAAATCAATGGGAATCATAGATGAGATACCCGGTCTGCTCAATATTTCATAGAATTTTGCAAGTGAATCGCCTGCAATTCTGAAAACATAGTCACCTTCAGGGAATGTTTCAGCATCGTAATAAACAGGCTGAGGCTGGGCGCCTTCCTGAGACGGGAAATAAATAGTACTGAATAATGCCGTGAAAGGGTGCTTACCTAAATACTTTCTTGCAATATCTTCATCGGAAAGCCCTTCATATTCTGATTCAGGACCGGCAGTATCGGTTAATGCCGTATCTGCAGCGGCTGTATCAGCATCGGCTATACCGGGAGATTCCTCGTCGGCAAAAGTTGTATCGGGTAGCTCAATATCATCTGTTGCCTCGCCTTCAGTTACTTCGGCGATATCCTGCTCTTCAGGTATATCTCCGGCTACATCCTGAATATTTCCTTTTCTGACTGCCTGATTATATAATATTTCATCAATTCTTTTGAATGCTTCAACAATTTCCCTGTTATTTCTTACAAGGTGAAATTCGAGGCGAGCAGTGGTTTCAATAAGGTCCCTCATTTGGTCACGATTTGTAACGCCGGGAAGCTCAAGGATAATCCTTCTGTTTCCTACTTCCTGAATATTTGGCTCGCTTACACCGAACTGGTCAATTCTCTGGCGGATAACTTCTCTCGCCTGAGATATCGCATCATCGGCATTAGTGCGAAGCTGCTCAATTATCCTTTCTTCCGAAGCATCGCGAATATCGCCTACATCAAAATATGAAATAAGAGTTTTGCCGTTAGGGCGAGCAATTTCATTGAAATTGGAAATAAATATATCAATAATTGCCTCTTCTGATTCTTCGATTTCATCAGCAGTAGCATTCATTACTTCGTCAAATGTTTCATCTATTGCCTCTCTCGACGCAGATTCACGGATTAACTTCAATACATCAACTTCAAGAGTAACATACATACCGCCTCTTAAATCAAGCCCGAGCTTCAACTGATTATTTCTTGCATTTTCATAATCTTCACCATACTTACGCTGAAAATCCTCCAGCACCTGCAATGAATCAGCCGGAGTTTCGGCTTCTTTGGCTCTCTTCAAAAACTCTTCCTGCTTTTCGGCTAACTTATCAGCCTGATAGGAAGGATACAATAATAAGATTGCCGCTATAAACGGTAATACAATAGTTAGTAATTTTCCCCAATTCTGTTTCATAAATGTAACACTTTACTATTAAACAATTAATTCAATTATTCGCATTTTTACTGAACTACAAAATTATGTTTAATTATTCAATTTACCAATTATTTTTTATCATTTCTTGTAATTTATTATTAAATTGCAAATCTTTTTTATGCATATCTGTCATATTTAGTTGAATTTTACGTTAAATAACGCTCTTATGAATGAAATATTAAATAACGTTAATACAGTAATTATTAATTACAATGGAAAATTAATTACCGAAAAGTGTATTAATTCCCTTTTGAATATCAATTTCCCTCCTGAGAATATTATTATCTCGGATAATGCATCTAATGATAATTCGGTAGAGTATCTTTCCGGATTATTCCCTGAAATAAAAATTGTTCAAAACAGCAGGAATCTAGGATATGCGGGAGCTGTAAATTCAGGTGCAAAAAAAGCAGATAAAGATTATTTGATTTTATCCAATAACGACATTATTTTTCTTGAAAAATCAATAGAAAGACTGATAAAATTTCTGGAATACGATACCAAAGCAGGCTCTGCAGCTCCGCAGCAATTATTTCCCGGCGGTAGCTGGCAAAGAAGCGGTGGAATACTACCACTTCCTTCAAAAAGATACAGAGAATATTTTTTATATTCTGCCATTATAGATTTCATCAGGAAAATAAATTTTAAATTAAATTTTTATACAATTCCTTACTCATCTGAATACATTGACGGCGGTGTAATTGCAATAAAAAAGAAATTCTTTGATGAACTTAACGGATTTGATGAGAGCTATTTTTTCTATTCAGAAGAAGCTGATTTTTGCTATAGAATTAAGAAATACGGCTATTATAATGCAATAGTTCCGAAATCGAGGGTAATACATCTTCGGGGTGCTTCATCAGATGATATCAAAATAAATGACAAAGCACTTGAAATGCTGGTAGAAGGAAAAACCAAATTCTTATTAAAAAATTTCACAAAAAAAGAAATTGAAAAATACATCAATGCTATAATTCAAAATCACAAAATTTATATTACTCTTTGGAATTTTCTAAAAAAGATTCATTTGACAAGCGAAATAAAAGCAAATGAAAAAATTGATTATTTTTCAAAATCCATCTCTCTCTGGGAAATGAAAAAACATTCATTATCAGACAACTAATTATTGAGGATTGCTTTTTTCCTTACGGGGAAACCGTGTAATAAGTCGAATAATACAATCTTTGATAACCCTCACCCCAGCCCTCTCCCTGCGGGAGAGGGAGTTTTAAGGAATCATATATTTTCGTAATCTTGGATTTATTAGTTTTTACACAATCTCGGAGTTTACCGATAAAATCGGCACAGGTGGGAATCAGATGTTTTCTCTTCAATGTTTGAAAGCAACTTAGTATTACACTTTTAGTTTGATTTAGGTCATTGCTCTTAAATTTATTCATATTTTATTATCTTTGTAAATGATTTATTAACAATTATGGAATTAAAAATATGTTTCAGAAAATCATTTATTCTCTCGTACTTTTTGCGATTACTTTTGTAAGTGCTGATGCCGAATCTCGGCTTTTGCGTTTTCCCGATATTCACAATGATTTAGTTGCATTCGTATATGCAGGTGATATTTACACTGCTTCCACATCTGGTGGTGATGCAAGGCAGCTTACATCTCACAAAGGTCTGGAGCTTTTCCCGAAATTCTCTCCCGATGGTAACTGGCTCGCTTTTTCTGCTGAGTATTCAGGTATCAGACAGGTTTATGTAATGCCTGCCGATGGCGGATTTCCAAAGCAGCTTACTTATTATAATTCAGTAAATGATATGCCGCCGCGCGGTGGTTATGATTATCAGGTTATCGGCTGGACACCTGACAGCAAAAATGTAATTTTCAGAGGCAACAGACTCCCTTGGGGCGGAAGAATGGGTAAATATTATTCAGTTTCAATTGATGGTGGCTTGGAAAAAGAACTGCCGATATTCAGAGGCGGGACTGCCGATATTTCTCCTGACGGAAAAAGTATGGCATTTTCTCCGATTGACAGAGAATGGAGAACATGGAAGAGATACAGAGGCGGAAGAAATCAGGACATATGGATTATGAATCTTGAAAATTTTGAAGCTGAACATATTGTAGAGCATCAAATGACTGATAATATGCCCGTTTGGGTTGGTAATAAAATCTTTTTCACTTCCGACAGAGATTTTACTCTCAATCTTTTCTCTTATGATTTGAATACCAAAGAATTGACTAAAGTAACTGAGCATACTCCGTTTGATGTATTATTCCCAAGCGGTGACGGCAAAGAGCAAATCGTATATCAAAATGGCGGTTCTATTTATCTGTTCAATGCTAATACCAATGAAACAAAGAAACTTGATATTACTGTTAATACAGACGGAAAATACAAACAGCCGAGATTTGAAAAACTAAAAGACTATATTGCAAATGCGTCTGTTTTGCCTGAGGGCAATGGTGCCGTGTTTGATGCCAGAGGCGAAATTTTCCTCGTTCCAAAGAAAAACGGCAGAACTTATAATCTTACCAAAACTCCCGGAACACGTGAAATAAACGCTGAAGTATCTCCTGACGGCAAGAAAATTTGCTATTATTCTGATGCAACAGGAGAATATGAAATATACGTAATGAACACAGACGGCAGTGATAAAAAGCAACTCACTAAAAACACAAACATTTGGATGTTTCCTCCGCTTTGGTCTCCTGACAGCAAGAAAATTGCATTCGGTGACAAAAATCAGAAATTGAGAATACTTGATGTAGCTTCGGGAAATATTACAGATGCTGACAAAGGCAAGTATGATGATATTACTTATTACAGTTGGTCCCCGGACAGCAAATGGCTCACATATTCCAAACGAATTGATAATTATATAACTCAAATCTTTGTCTATTCACTTGAAAATAATAAAGTACATAAACTCGGGAGCGGATTTTCAAATGATGCAAATCCTGTATTTACTCAGGATGGAGATTATATTGTATTTACTTCTGAAAGAGATTTCAATCTTGAATTCAGTTCATATGAATTTGATTATCTTTATAATAATGCAACAAGAATTTATGCAGCTGCATTAAACAACGATGTGCCACCATTCAAACCATATAAAAATGATTTGCTTGATGAAATGAAAGAAGATAATAAAGATGATGACAGAACCGTATCAATAGAACCTGAAGGCTTTGCCGACAGAGTGGTTGCTCTTCCTGTTTCAGACGGTAATTATTCTCAGCTTGCAACTGATGAAGGGCAAATCCTTTATATGACCGGCGCAAAGCTGATGAGCTACAACATAAAAAATCAGAAATCCGATGAGATTATTTCAGGTATTTCAATGTATAAACCTACGCCTGACGGTAAAAAAGTATTTTATAATGCAGGCAGTGATTTTGGAATTATTGATTTGGCTCCCGGTCAGGAAAAATCAAATATGGATTTATCAGGGCTAGAAATGAGAGTAGAGCCTGCACTTGAGTATCAGCAGATATTTGATGATGCTTACAGAATTACACGCGACTGGTTCTATGACCCTGATATGCACGGTTATGACTGGGAAGCATTATATGACAAATATAAACCACTTGTTGCTCACGTGGAAAGAAGAAATGACCTTGATTTCATTATCGGTGAATTTTTCGGTGAGTTGAATGCCGGACATTGCTACGTAAATAGTGGTGATGAGCCTGCTCTTGAAAGAATTGAATCAGGTCTTCTCGGTTGCAGATTTGAAGATACAGGAGCCGGGTATTATCAAATACAGGATATTCTGAAAGGCGAAAACTGGCATGAATCATTCCGCTCTCCTCTTGATGAGTTTGGAGTGGACGTAAAAGAAGGTGATTATCTGATTTCTATTGAAGGAGAAGAAGTAACTACTTCTGACAATCCGTATAAATTCCTTGAAAATAAAGGCAATGAAGTTGTATTAATTGAAGTTAATTCTAAGCCTTCCAAAGACGGAGCAAAGAAATACGAAGTAAAAACAATTACTGCAGAACATGATTTGCTCGCATATGACTGGGTTCGAAATAATCGTGAAATGGTTGAAGAAATGTCAGACGGAAAAATTGGTTATATCTGGCTGCCTAATACACTTTTTGAAGGAAACAGAGAATTATATAAATGGTTCTATCCACAGACTACAAAAGATGCTTTAATTATTGATGACAGATATAACGGCGGTGGATTTATTCCTTCTATGATGATAAAGCTACTCGAAAGAAAAACTCTTAATTTCTGGGACAGAAGAGGTACAGAGCCTACTCCCGACCCGCTTTTCTCTCACGACGGACCAAAAACTACTTTGATAAACGGATATTCAAGTTCCGGCGGTGATGCCTTCCCATATTATTTCAAAACTCTGGGACTTGGCAAATTAATTGGTCAGACTACTTGGGGAGGACTAATTGGTATTTCAGGAAATCCGCAATTCATAGATGGCGGAAGCCTGAACGTGCCTACATTCAGAATTACCGATACAGAAGGAAACTGGATGATAGAAAACGAAGGTGTAGAGCCGGATATAGAAGTAATGGACAGACCTGATGAAATAGCCAAAGGAAAAGAACCAATGCTCGAAGCAGCAGTAAAACATCTTATGGAAGAGCTTGAGAAAAACCCTGTTAATCAGAGAATAGAAAAGCCTGTTCCACCAAATGAAAACAAGTAAACGTATAATATTATTCTATAATGAAACATCCGATGTTTGAAAAAGCGTCGGATGTTTTGATTTGAAATTCATCCGCTCCGTTGTAGAGACGCTCCGGTGGAGCTTCATTTATATTTCTATAAATGTGTAATTATACTGTATATAAGATGCTTTATGTTACAAAGATGACACATAAGGCGACAATATAATATTCCGTTTAATTCAATATTTATGGAAATTATTTATTCAAATAACTAAGAGCTGAGTGATTCAGGTTTAAATCAACATACATTTATTGATTATTTGTAAACCACAGAGTTTGTCGAAAATGAAACTGCTGATGAATTTATAAGAAAAAATTGAATCTTAATTATACTATTCTAATTTTAATTTCTCTCCATCGAAAAAATTCTACCTTCATAAATGCCCGCAGTTTCATTTTTCAGAACAATTTAATGACTAACATAAGATTTTACCAAAACGCCCTAGTACGCAATTATGAGCGGAATGTGAGAGGATGGCTGTTTTTAGTATGATTTTGCTCAAAATTTGAGAAATTTGAGATAAATTTACCTTATTTCCCATTTCCTTTTTGTTTATTAGGATTTATTTTGAGATATTTACTTTTTACTTTACAATCTATTAATTCAGGAATTACTGTAATATCCCAAAATGCTTTCTCTTCATTCAGACTTTCATAAAATTC
>CAZIXJ010000063.1:9705-10304 GCA_964542835.1 uncultured Hyphomicrobiales bacterium | reverse complement strand
GTTTTTTTTTATAATTCAAATTCCTGGCAGCAGTTTGGTATGAACTACTATAAATCAACAGTAAATCAAAGGCTTTTTTTCAACGAATATTCTTAATTTACAATATTATCATTGATTCAAATATCATATTTTTCATACATATGCAGCGTAATTTTATTAAAATCCTTATTTATTTGGGTTCGGATTTTTCGGGATTTAACTTCATTTTTAGGGCTTATATCATTTTTCAGAAAAAATATAATCTGAATTAATTTATTAAGTTCAGCCATATATTTTCCCCGTTTGCCGAATTTCTGTTCAAAATTTTTATCTGTATCATTTTTAGTGCTGAAAACGTATTTTCGGGCAGTTAAAATTTTATCATTTTCTGAAAAGCAACCTTTAAGAATTGATGCAATGGCATCCTGATGAAGAACTTTTTTGCTTTGATATTTGAAATATTCGTCAATCACATCAAACATCAATACATTTAATTCAGACTTAGTAGCTTTTAATAAAGCTATTTTACTTCGGCTAAGTAAATTATATAAAAAACTTTTCATTTTATCTAAAAATTATTATGATTTCACAAATAATTTAATTAATTTATATTTTTGTAA